>JAKAZF010000494.1 GCA_021826605.1 Planctomycetota bacterium
TGGCGTGACCGATCAGATCATGGATGCCATTGCCAGACTGAAAATGAATGCGGATGCGGCACCCGCCGATCTGAGTGACAAACGATGCTGACGGGCGCGCGTCATCCTGTGCGGCCGCGCTTGGAACGGAAATAAGGATTGCGATGATGATGCAGCTACGCCAGGTGGGTCAAACGGATATTTTCATTACGCCGATCATCCTGGGGGCCTGGGCGCTCGGCGGTTGGATGTGGGGAGGCTGTGACGAAACGGATTCCATCGATGCCATTCGCGCGGCATTGGACGCCGGCATTAACTGCATTGATACCGCCGCTGTTTATGCTCAAGGCTACAGCGAGGAACTCATAGGAAAAGCCATCAGGGATATTCCGCGCGATCGCATCGTACTGGCAACCAAATGCGGGCGGCGGTGGGATGATCCGCAGCAGGCTGGATCGGGTGCTTTTGAAACATTCGATCGCAACGGCCGGCCCATTACCATTCGCAGTAATTCCAGGCCGGAAAGTATCAAGTTCGAATGCGAACAAAGCCTCCGGCGGCTGGGTACGACGTACATTGACCTGTTCCAGATACACTGGCCGGATCTAACAACACCGCTGGAGGATTCGCTTGCGGCAATGGAAGCTCTGCGTCGCGAAGGCAAAATTCGGGCGGTCGGGGTAAGCAATTTCAGTGTTGAACTTCTGAGGCAGGCAACTGCCATCGGCGCATTGGCCAGCGTGCAACCACCTTACAGTCTGCTGCGCCGTGATATCGAGAAAGACCTTCTCCCCTTTTGTCGTGAAAATCACATCAGCGTTCTGGCGTATTCACCGCTGGAGCGAGGGCTTCTTACCGGAAACGTTGGGCCTGACCGGCAGTTTAAGCCGGGTGATCATCGGTCAAAGCATAAACTCTTTGATGTGGAAAACCGCAGAAAGGTGCTCTCTGCACTGGAGAAAATCAGGCCAATTGCGGATAAATACCACAGCAGTTTGGCGCAGGTGGTGCTGAACTGGACCATCAAACAACCTGGCGTGACCGCTGCCATTGCCGGTGCCCGTAATCCGCAGCAGGCCCGTTACAATGCCGGTGCGATGCATTTTGAGCTTGCTGATGCGGATATCAGGCAAGTCGGCGCGGCATTTGAATAAGGGAACCGCGGGATCGGCTGAGGACGGGATTTATCGAAAATGTTCGAGCCGTTGAGTTCCACTAACTGCCGCAGGCGTATATGATTCGCCCGGTTTGGTCCGAGGCGCTTGGTATGAGCAAAGCAAGAAACGAACCGCAGTGGTTGCGATTTGGCTCCGGTGAAGGGTACTTCGACCGCAGCCATCGACCCTTGCAGTGCCTGATTTTTATTGCGCCGCTGCTGATTATCTATCAGGTCGGGGCGGTTCTGCATCCATGGAGTGCGGTACGCGGACAAACCCACAATATCATCGCCTTTGAATTGATGCTTAATTTCTTTTCACTGTTTGGCGCGGTGGGAAGCTACTTGCCGCCGCTGGCTGTGGTGGCGATTCTTCTGGGCTGGCATGTGGCGCGTAAGGATCCGTTGAAATTTGAACCGGGGCTTTACGTGGCCATGGGGGCTGAAAGTTTTCTCTGGGCGGTGGCGCTGGTGATTTTATTTCTGGCCGTGGCTCATGGCATGACCATGCAGGCTGTGTCGCATCCGGTAGAACATGTCATGAATAAATTGTCATGGCAGACACAGGTGGTTTTATCCATTGGCGCGGGCATATACGAAGAACTGCTGTTCCGTCTGGTTTTAATTACCGTTTTGAATATGATTCTGGTGGATTTGTTTGGCATGTCCGTCACGAAGGCCATTCCGGTTATTATTGTCTCGTCGGCGGTATTGTTTTCGCTCTATCATTTCCTGGGCAATCAACAGCCGACTTGGGGGGCATTTATCATCCGGACAATCGCCGGTATTTACTTTGCGGGGATATTTATTTTCCGCGGCTTCGGGATCGATGTCGCCACGCATGCCGGATACGACCTGATGGTCGTGGGGCTGGATATCATGTCCCATCACCATGGGTAATTGAACGCTCTGGCATGCATTATCCGTGGTGCCTCTGATATGGCAGGTGCAGGTCTGTGACTGCGGCGTGTTACCGGCTGGCGCATGGGTATAAAATCGGCAGATCATCCCTGCGGCGCGTGACGCGTCATACGTCCGCCGGTTGGCGGTTCCTTGATTGGCGTGGGAAGAAGCACTAGTATATTGGGCTTTGGGTCTTCCGGGCGGCCAGAGTGTGTCGGGCCGCGGATGTTAGACTCCGTGGAAGTGTTGTTTATTCTGGAGCAGTTTCAAATGGCAAAAATTCGTGTCGGCATCAATGGTTTTGGACGTATCGGCCGGCTTGTGTTTCGCGCAGGCGTTAATGATCCGCAGGTTGAATTTGTGGCAATCAATGATCTGGTGCCCGCGGATAATCTGGCCTATCTGCTGAAATACGATTCAACCCACGGCAAATTTGACGGCGAAATTAAACCCGATGGTGAAGCCGGTTTTACGGTCAATGGTCATCATGTCAAGACATTCGCTCTGCGTGATCCGGCGCAGTTGCCTTGGAAAGACCTCCATGTGGATTATGTGGTCGAATCCACCGGACTGTTTACCGATATGGCGGGTGCCGGAAAGCACCTGGCGGCAGGCGCAAAGCGGGTGATTATTTCCGC
The DNA here is from genome assembly GCA_021826605.1 of Planctomycetota bacterium. Next base: position 2,677 of record JAKAZF010000494.1, read on the forward strand.
TCCCGCGAAAGATAAGGAAACGCCCACATTTGTATTGGGTGTCAACGAAGAGAAGTTTAATGCCGCAACGGATACGATCGTTTCCAATGCCAGTTGCACCACCAACTGCCTGGCACCGCTGGTGAAGGTGATCAATGATCATTTTGGTGTGGAAGAGGCTCTGATGACCACCATTCATTCGGCCACCGCGACACAGCCTACCGTTGACGGGCCGTCCAAAAAGGATTGGCGCGGCGGACGCGGTGCGGGTCAGAATCTGATTCCCGCCTCAACCGGTGCCGCCAAAGCCACGGGGCTGGTGATCCCCGAACTGAAGGGAAAAATTACCGGTATGTCCTTCCGGGTTCCCACGCCGGATGTGTCGGTTGTGGATTTAACCGTCCGAACGAAATAGGAAAC
>JAKAZF010000495.1 GCA_021826605.1 Planctomycetota bacterium
AATTTCTATGCGATGTATCGGGGGTGGGATATTTTTATCCACCGGTCTGGGCCCGCCGCCTCGCCGACCGAAACAGCGCCTTCCGTCGTGTCTACCGCTGGACATGGCGGTATATGCAGCGTCTCGATATGCCTACGTTGCGGCTTTTTCTCGGGTCAGCGCGCGGGCAGACGCAGGAACGTCACGTCATAGCCGCCGTCGGCCGGGCGTTGCCGAAAGTTTCATTTCTCATGCCGGCTTACGGCTACTCAGGTGAGAAGCATTATTCGCAGCTAACCTATACGCTTCCCACGGGGCAAAGCGTATTTCGGGCGGCGACGAATTCCAGTTTTGGGCCGCATTGGACGGTCCACGATATGGTGCACCAGATTCACCATTGGGTGGGTGGGCGAAAGTCGGCATTTCTCAATGTGTTTGTCTGGAACTGGGGCGCATCGATGCACAAACTATATCGGTTGATCAAGGCTCTTGGCCCCCGCTATCGGGATGTGACGCCAACCCAACTCAATACCCTGTATCGAGAATCGCGACGATGAATAAATCCATCACTCAACTGACATGTCCGGAGCAACTCGGGAGGATACTGATTTGACCGACATCCCCGCAAAGTCGGAAACACCAGCACAGGTAACATCGGGGATTGACACCCCGCCGCCATCCAAATTGCTTTCCATTTTAATCCCGGTATACAACGAGGAAACCTACCTGGCAGCCGTGGTAAAGAAGGTCGCCGGGCAGGCCCTCCCGGGCGGTCTGCATCGTGAGATCATTATGGTTAACGATGCATCCACCGACCGCACATGGGAGGTGATGCAATCCTTGCCACCGCAGTATCCGCATATCCGTTTCCATATGATCAACAAGCCGGTCAATCAGGGAAAGGGTGCGGCGCTGCGCGACGCGTGGGCAATGGCAACCGGTGATATATTAATTATTCAAGACGCAGATTTTGAGTATGATCCCGCCGATTATCCCAAACTTCTCGAACCCATTTTGCAGGGCAAGGCGGATGCGGTCTTCGGAAGCCGATTCATAGGCGAACCTCACCGTGTGATGTATTTTTGGCATCAGTTGGCGAATAATTTTCTTACCACTCTGTCCAATATGCTTACCAATCTGAACCTTACCGACATGGAAGTTTGCTATAAAGCGTTCACCCGCGACGTATACAGCCGCATAAAAATTAAAAGCCCCCGTTTTGGTGTGGAGCCCGAATTGACCGCCAAGGTAGCCCGTCTGCGGCTCAATAACGGCCGCCATGTGCGCGTTTATGAGACGGGTGTAGCCTATGCCGGCCGCACCTACGAGGAAGGAAAAAAGATCGGATGGCGCGATGCCATTTCAGCGATCATTCAAATTATCCGATTTCGCCTTTTTGACTGACGCCCACGACCAGAGGAACACCCGCCGCGATGCGTCCGGTCGCTTCCGCCGGCAAGCCAGCGCACCGTCAGTTAACGTGAATTCGGGATGGGCCTTTTCGCCGGCCGCTCGCCGGCTGGTTGCTTGAAACATCGCCAGAAACATTTGCTAACCATGACTTCTAATGCCAAACTCACATTTATGTATAGCATGTTTCTGCGCCGGGCCACCACCCCGCACGGAGATACCCCCGATGATCAGTGAAGCCGAACATGGCACACGGCCGTATTGCCTTTGCTGTTGATCACCTCAAAGACCATGCTACGGGCCGTTTTCGCTTTCATGTCGGCCGCGACCATTTGCGCAAATTGCTTTACATTGCCCACTTTTTTATTATTAATTCGAGTAACGATGTAGCCGGCCTGCAGGGGCGTATTTCCCAAACCGGCCGGGGCACCGTTGCGGATCAGCGAAACCATTACGCCCGTCTGCTTTTGGGAAAGTTTGCGGTCGTAAAGATCAAAAAAGGCCAGATCCCGCACCACCACACCGAGTTTGCGATTGTAATATCGAGGCAATCTCGCACCACTGACAGGCTGCACACCCACCTTAACGGCAATATTCAGATGTTTGGTGCCATTGCGCAGCACACCGAGGTGGACAATAGTGCCGGGCTTACAGGCAAATATTTTGCGTTCAAACGCGGCGAGCATAAAACTGGGCAGTGGCGAGTGCGACACCGGTTTGCCATTCATGGTCAGCACAATATCCTGGCTCTTAAGCCCGGCTTTGGCGGCCGGCATGCCCGGAATCACGCGGCCAATCATCACACCGGAAAGCTGCTTAATGTGGTATAGCTTACGCACCGCCTTTTTCAGGCCGGTGGAATCCATGGTGCCCAGCCACGGTGTCCGGGCTGGTGTGCGGTGCAGCGGCGCATCTTTAATATAATTTTCAACGGAATTCCATGGCAGGAAGATACCGGTTTGCAGGGGATCGGAAATATTGACCGGGCCGGAATGCCCCAGGATGCTCAGTTCTACCGCGTCACCTGTGCTCGGTATGGTAATTCCGGCAAAATCGCCGGTACGCAGGGCGTAAACCGGGCTCGTCGCGTCGGTAAGCCCGAACACTTCAACTCCCGCCGCCCATCGCACCTGCCGGACTAATATTTTAACCCGATTTATTCCAATGTACGGTTTGTACGCCAGATTTTTATTGAGCCGCCCGATGGAATAAACCCGTTCACCAAGGTGAACCTCTGCCGGATGTTTGATAGCCAGCGGCGGAAGATTCAGAGGATTGAGGGCTTTGACATAACACATCACGCCGTCGGGAGATCGGCCGAGATATGTGGCGGGGATGGTTTTCATGCGACCGAACGGAAGCTTAATTTTAAGATGGTGAAAATAGGAGAGTGGCAGGCTGGCGGGAAACAGCGCCGACGTCACCATCACCACACCCTGCTTATTAAGAATAATACCCTGCGCCCGCAGTTTGGTGCTCTTTTTGAATTCGTTTTCCGCGGTGTACTTCACCCAGACCAGGCTTTGGGCCACATGGTCGATCCGTGCCGGCGGCACACTTGCTTCACTGGTCCTCGCGAAGGCCGCCATGCCCGAACCAAGGGCGATGGTAATTGCCAGGGCCGTAATCGGCTGATTTATTGACCGCATTGATTTATCTCCTCAAAAATCATTCCTGATGGG
>JAKAZF010000496.1 GCA_021826605.1 Planctomycetota bacterium
GGAGCACCTTGAACCAAACCCGCTAAAATCAACGCTCCCATCCACATGCTCAACTTGAGCACCTTGCCCCCTAACTTGAGCACCTTGCCCCCGAACTTGGGCATCTTGGCCGTCGCAGCGACAGCTCAACCCTGTTGTTCGTTGCTCGTTGAAGCGCAGCGTTTCGTTGAGGCGTGTCATTCCGTCGTCGTATCTTTGTGTCGTTGTGGTTAATTCCGTCGTCGTCGTCGCCCCTGCGTTCTTACGCCCCCTTTTGCGGTTAACCCCGTCGTCGTCGCCGCAGCGACAGCTCAACTCTCTACTGCTCACCTGCCCCAGCCTAGTGCCCTGTTCAACCCGTAATTACGGGTGGAACAGGGCACTAAAAGACGTCCCTCAAATTGAAAACAGAAAGTAGACCGACAGGTGGTTCTTTCCACCGCGCTGCTGTGTAGATAGGATGGAATTATATTTGTGCAGTTACTAAGACAATCGGCATCGCTTGGACATGGGCAAAGCCCGCGGCCTGCTACACTCAGCAAATGGAATGGCCGAGCGGTCCAAGTTCGCGCGAACGAACCACTGCGGAGAAATATGTCGGTGATAATTTCCTCCAAATGCCCATCACCGCGTGGGCCAGCCCCATTTTCCCAGCAGCGGAACGAACCGGCAGTCGAGAATGTTGTTTTCGATGATTTCACTGCCGTGACGTTCAAAGCATTTGAGCATCTGCACGGATTGCCCACCGATCGGGATCACCAGTCTGCCGCCCTGGGCCAATTGTTCCAACAAGGGTTCCGGCACCGCCGGCGCGCCCGCGGCAACCAGAATTCCATCATAAGGCGATTCTTCTTGCCATCCGACCGATCCATCTCCGATGCGATAGTGAATGTTGCCAAAAGACAGCTTATTCAAGCGTGTCTGTGCCGTTACGGATAATTCCGGGACACATTCAATGGTGAAAACGTCGGTATAAAGCCGCCCAAGAATCGCTGTCTGATAGCCGGTTCCGGTACCAATTTCGAGAACGCGCTGCCGGGCCTGGGGCTTCAATTGAGCCGTCATAATGGCAACCATGAATGGCTGGCTGATGGTTTGTCCGCAATCGGCGGCCATGGCTTGATCGGAATAAGCGGCGTGTCGTTCATTCGCTCTGACAAAATAATGGCGCGGCACGCCGGCCATGGCCCGGATCACGCCCGGATGCCGGATGTCCCGCGCCAGAATCTGCTCCCGCACCATCGCGTGACGCCGACGGCGGTCTTCCGTGGTGTCGGCCCAGGGTACGCTGTAGCTCGCAAAATTTGCTGAAGTTCCTGAAGCAATGGTACCCGGTTCATGTTCCATGCATATCACCCGTTTCTATTATAATCACTCGTGATACCGCGGCGGTGTGAAGACGATGTGAACGGGTGATGACGGAAATAGCAATGGAACAGCCGGATACAGCAACGCTTATTGAATGGGACCGCCGGTTTGTCTGGCATCCTTTTACACCGATGAAAGCGTGGATGGAAAAAACTGATCCGCTGGTCATTGAGCGGGGACAGGATGAGTTTCTTTTTGATACGCGCGGCCGACAATATATTGACGGCGTGTCATCGCTGTGGTGCAACGTGCATGGCCATCATGTGCCGGAGCTGGATCAAGCGGTGCGGGATCAGCTTGAACAAGTCGCCCACAGCACGCTGCTGGGGCTGTGCAATATCCCGAGCATCGTACTGGCCAAACGCCTGGTTGAAATCGCGCCGCCGGGTCTGGCACGGGTATTTTATTCTGACAATGGCAGCACCGCGGTTGAAGTCGCGTGCAAATTGGCATACCAATATTGGGTCAATAAGGGACATCCTGAGAAAAGCCGCTTTATCGCGTTGCGCGACGCCTATCACGGAGATACATTGGGGGCGGTTTCCATCGGTGGAATATCGGCGTTTCATCAAGTATATGAGCCGCTCTGCTTTCCGGTGGATCGAGTGGCACCACCACTGCTGCCTCCGTTTTCCGGAGCGAACGCCGCGATCAGCCCCGCTGCAAATGGCGGAATTGGCTGCGGCAACCACGCGTGGCAACGCGATATTGAGAAATTACTGTCAGAACATCCCGGAAAGCACGCGGCCATTGTACTTGAGCCGCTGGTACAGGGTGCGGGTGGAATGCTCATGCACCCACCGGGAACACTGAAGCAATTGCGGCAGATTGCCGATGCGCATGATGTGTTGCTGATATGCGATGAGGTGATGACGGGCTTTGGCCGCACCGGCAAGATGTTCGCATGTGAACATGAACATATTACACCGGACTTGTTATGCCTTTCCAAAGGATTAACGGCGGGCTATATGCCCCTGGGCGCGACATTGGCGACGGAAAACATATTCAAGGCGTTTTATGCGGATCCGCGCGAATGGAAAACTTTTTTTCATGGCCACACATTTACAGGGCATCCCTTGGCGTGTGCGGTGGCTGTGGCGTCGCTGGATTTAATGGTGGCGCACAATACTCTGAAACATGTCGGCCAACTCGCGACAATTATGGCGACCGGCCTGGCACCGCTTCGGGATCATGCCCATGTGGGAGATATCCGGCAGGTCGGATTGGTGGCGGCCATTGATATTGTGCCCCGCAGAGAGCCGGGCGCACGGTTTGATTGGCATTGGCGGATCGGCGGCGAATTATGCACCACGATGCGGGAACAGGGTTTGTTGCTGCGGCCATTAGGGGACACGCTGGTATTGATGCCGCCGCTGGCCAGTAAAGTTGAAAGTGTGAAACGCATGACGGAAATAGTTGTTCAAGCGGTTGGCGATGTTGGCAATATCATTCGCCAAAAGCAACACGGGGAAAAGGTATGACAAGGAATCCGCCCAAAGCACGGCGTAACGGTATGGCGCGGACCGGCCCTGCGGGAATACTATCCGCAGTTGGCATGCCGGGGTTGTTTATAACCGGAACCAGTACGGATATCGGAAAGACCACCGTGACGGCGGCATTGGCGGGAGCATTTCGGCGCTTGAATATCCGCGTGGGCGTGTGCAAGCCCGTGGCTTCCGGATGTCCCAGAAATCAAAGTCGCGCTAAAAGCAAAC
>JAKAZF010000497.1 GCA_021826605.1 Planctomycetota bacterium
GCTGGGAGAAATTTGGCGAGCACCTATCCGTTGCGGAGAACGGAATGTGGTGCTTGTACAAGGAGAACAGGCCACAGGACGCCCTTCAGCGGTCCGTACCGGCTCTCCGAATTTGCCGCGGGGATGCAAAGCGAAGGATTAAACTCAATAGTAGTCTGACTCATAACATACACCTCATGTATCCGAACCGTATAATAATGGCATGAGCTATGAGTTTCAATTTACCGGCCGCGGCCTATGACGGCCGAATCACGGGAGATAACCGGGGCTGCCGGCGGGGCAGTAGGGGGCGGCGAAAATTTCGATCCGGTGGCGGCCAGATCGATTCTTTCACGTTTGATCCAACTGGCAATTCCGACGATTGTCGGAACGACCAGTTTGACCGTGATGCAATTCATCGATGGCTGGCTGGTTTCGTTGCTTGATCGCCGGGGTATTGATGGTGGTGTCAACCTCGCCGCATCCTTTAACGGCGGCCTTACAGCCTTTGTGCCGTTAGCGTTATGCTTTGGCATCGCGGGATTGGTCAATACTTTCGTGGCGCAGCATGTTGGCGATAGGCGTCCCGAAACGGGTGTACGTTTCGCGTGGCAGGGAATCTGGCTAAGCATCTTCTCCATACCCATTTTTGTCATTCTGGCACTGGGTATGGGTGACATATTCCGGTTGTTTGGTCACAGCGGTGATCTGCTGCAGCTTGAAACGCTTTTTGCCCGGTACATGCTCGCCACTGCTCCGATCAATTTTGCCGGTTTGGTCATCGGCAGTTTTTTTCTGGGAATTCACAAACCTGTTATTCAGGTTATTGCCGGTGTTGTTGGAAACATAGTTAATTTAGTACTTGATTACGCCTTGATATTCGGCAATTTCGGCTGCCCCGCTCTGCACCTGCTCGGTGCTGCTATCGCGACGCTGACGGCGTCGATCGTATCGTTGGTCATTCTGATGGCCTTTTTCTATCGGTGGCAGCGAAAAATGGGCATAGCCGCACGGAAGGCTTGTCCGATTCGATTTTCGGAAATGGGCAAGTTGGTTAAAGTTGGCTTGCCGGCCGGGGCGCAGCTTTCGGGCGATATTTTCTGCTGGACAATCTTTACGCTGGCTTGGGTAGACCACTTCGGCCCCGCTGCGGCAGAGGCGCAAAGTGCGGTGATGCGTTACGTTACCATTTCCTTTATGCCGGCCGTGGGGCTTGGCAACGCGGTTACTGCACTGGTGGCTAATCGCATTGGGGCAAAAGATCAGGCTGGAGCCATCAAGACCGCCCACTGGGGAATTCTGCTGGCGGTGAGCTATATGGGCGTATGCGGATTGATATTTTGGCTGGGGCGTGCAACACTGGCCGGTGTTTTTTTGAGTCGGCTTCAATCACTGCATATTGCGGAAGCGATTTTAATTTTTTCAGCCATTTTTCAAATTTTTGACGCGATGAATGTTATCTTCGTCTCCGCTTTAAGAGGGGCCGGCGATACCGTTATTCCATCGGTCATCACACTTGGGTCTGCTATCACGATCTGCGTCATCGGCGGTGGAGTTGTCACACTGAATCAACCCCAGTTTGGTGTCAGCGGTCCATGGACGATGGCCACCATTTACATCTGCTTTTCCGGGTTGGCCAACTTGTTCTGGTGGGCAACAGGGCGATGGAAGCGGATTAATTTGCTTGGAGAGCATGGTCGTCCCGCCGAGTGAAGGTCCTGACGCCGATTGACCATAGACGCGATATGTGACGACTTAAAGCGATGCCATATCGATGACAAAACGATATCGCACATCGCTTTTTACAACGCGCTCGTAGGCATCATTGATCTGCTGGATTTTGATCAATTCAATATCCGAAACAATCCCATGCTTGCCACAAAAATCCAGCATTTCCTGTGTTTCCGCCACGCCACCAATTCCGGAACCCGCAAGCCGATGTCGCCCGAAAATCAGGGAGAAGGCCCCCACAGGCATTGGTTCCGAGGGGACACCCACCACGACCATGGTCCCATCCATCCTCAACAAATCCAGATAGCTGTTAATGTCAATATTAGCTGCTACCGTGTTGATAATAAGGTCAAAATAGTTTTTACGGCTCTTAAACGTATCAGGGTCGCTCGTCGCCAGAAAATGATCCGCACCCAGCCGCTTGCCATCGGCCTGTTTTTTAAGCGTTTGGCTCAGCACGGTCACCTCCGCCCCCATGGCGTGACCAATTTTCACCCCCATGTGGCCCAATCCACCCAAGCCGATAATTCCAACACGTTTTCCCGGCCCCGCCTGCCAGTGTTTCAGCGGCGAATAAAGTGTGATGCCGGCGCACAACAGAGGAGCTGAAGCATCCATTGGCAAGGCGTCGGGCATTCTCAAAACGTAGTTTTCATCTACCACGATCACATTGGAATATCCGCCCATGGTGCGCTCACCATCGTAGTACTGACTGTTGTAGGTCTGTACCATGCCCTTATCGCAATATTGTTCATACCCCTTTTTGCAGCACTCGCAGTGCCGACAGCTATCGACAAAGCATCCCACACCCACTCGATCGCCCACCTTATAGCGGGTAACTTTGGGGCCAATTCGGGCTACCACGCCGACAATTTCATGTCCCGGCACCATGGGAAATACCGATCCACCCCATTCATCGCGGACTTGATGGATGTCTGAATGACACACGCCGCAAAATTTAATATCGATCACTACGTCATGGTCTTTAGGGTCCCGGCGTTCAAAATGGAAGGGTTTTAAGTCCGCCTTGGCTGCTTGAGCCGCGTAGCCTTTAGTTGCAATCATGTTATATCCTTATGCTTTCAGCTATACCACGGAATCCGTCTGATTCCGATCAAAGCTCATTGTACGCATCTACCAATTGTCCGGGCAAGTGCCGCGGATAATGCCCGCCATAAGTTAATAATATTTTAATTTGTGGCGATTATCATCCGTGCCACCCGGCGTTTGCCGACCTGCAGTATCGGCTTGGAATCCAGTGTCACCTGCGCCCGGGGGTCGGTTATCTTCTCGCCTGCCAGCAGTACGCCGCCACCTTCCACCAGACGCCGGGCCTCGCTGGTGGTCGCCG
>JAKAZF010000498.1 GCA_021826605.1 Planctomycetota bacterium
CTTGATGAACAGGTGCGGCATCATGAGGTGCAGGGCCACGTTACCAAATATGAATTCTGGGAATTTTTAGCCCCCGTATTGGATGACAACGGTCGTTGTGTCGGTATTGTGGCGCAGGACCTTCGTACCATGCAGATAAGGTCTTTCCGTGCCGACGCGGTGGTAATGGCCACTGGCGGCAATGGGCTGATATTCGGTCAAAGCACGATGAGCATCATTTGCACCGGCTCCGGTACGGCACGGTGCTATCAGGCCGGAGCCAGACTTGGCAACCCGGAATTTGTTCAAGTGCATCCCACGGCCATCCCCGGCGAGGATAAGTGCCGCCTGATGAGCGAGTCGGCCCGTGGCGAGGGGGGCCGCCTGTGGGTGCCCAAAAAGCGGCAGGATTCCCGCCACCCCAATGACATCCCCGAACAGGAGCGGGATTATTTCCTCGAGCGTCTCTATCCCAAATACAAAAATATTGTGCCTCGTGATATCGCCACCCGCGAAATATTTTATATCTGTGAACAGGGATATGGCATCGGCGGCGGGCAGATGGTGTACCTGGACCTGACGGAAAAAGCCACCGGCATTCCTTATGACGTGCTGAAACGCAAACTCGGTGGCATCTTGGAAATTTATGAAAAATTCGTGGGTGTTGATCCGCTGCTTGAACCGATGAAAATCTATCCCGCCGTCCACTATTCCATGGGCGGACTCTGGGTGGACTTTGCCAAAGATGAAAAGACGGGTGGTTTACGCAAGGCTGACCCGCGCAATCAGATGACCAACATCACCGGGCTCTATGCCGCCGGCGAGGCGGACTACCAGTATCACGGCGCCAACCGTCTGGGGGCCAATTCCCTGCTGTCCTGCATCTTCACGGGATTGTTCATGGCACCGGGCATTAAAAAATTCATTGAGTCGCAGCCCCCTGTCGCGGAGCAGGCACAGACCATTTATGATGCGGCGGTTGCCGGCCAGCAGGCGGTGCAAAGCCGGTTGCTCAATTCCAAGGGCACCGATAACCCTTATGTCATGCATCGGGAACTGGGCAAAGCGATGAGTGACAATGTCACCATCATCCGCTCCAATGCGAAGCTCAGGCAGACGCTTAGTCTGATTGAATCGCTCAAAGACCGGTACCAGAACAATCTGGGGTTGCCCGATTCCGGCCTGTGGAACAATCAGTCGCTTGGCTTTGCCCGCGCCTGCTGGGATATGATCCTGCTGGGTGAAGCCGTCACGTCGGCGGCATTGGCCCGCGAGGAGTCGCGCGGATCGCACTTCAAAATTCCCGATGAACTTGTCGATCGTCATGATTTGCCCCTTGATAAGCGTGCTCTGCAACGCGACGATGAGCATTGGCTTAAAAGCACGCTGGTGTCTTACGTCGATGGTAAAGCGACTCTTTCCTACGAACCCGTTGATGTTTCGCTGGTAGCGCCCCGGGCTCGCAACTACGGCAAAGTAACTGCACCGGCCACCAATGCAGCGTCGGCTGAAACCGCCGGTGCTGCGGTTTGATTTAGCTTTAAGAGGATGACCGTTATGATCGCCCCGGCCGATATAAAAAAAACCGTCAAATTGAATATTCTCCGGCAGGATACGCCCGATACCCATCCCTATTGGCAGCAATTTGAAGTGCCCTGCACACCGAGCAGTAACGTCACTTCTCTGCTGCGCAGCATTTCGGCCAACCCGGTTACCGCCGAAGGTGCACAGGTCGCGCCCCCGGCCTACGAGGCGAGTTGCCTTGAGGAAGTCTGCGGCAGTTGCACGATGCTGATCAATGGAAAGGTTCGCCAGGCCTGTTCCACGCTGGTTCGTAAAATTCAATCCGGTCATCCCGATGAGCCGATCACCATCGAGCCGCTTACGAAATTTCCGGTTATCCGCGATTTGGTCGTGGATCGCTCGCGCATGTTTGAAAACCTCAAACGCATCAAGGCGTGGATTCCGATTGACAGTTCTTACAACCTTGGTCCCGGCCCGAAGATTACTCCGGAAGAGCAGCAGACCATGTATCCTCTTTCCCGCTGCATGACGTGCGGTTCCTGCCTGGAGGCGTGTCCGCAATTTACGCGCGACAATAATTTTCTTGGTGCCCAGATTTTCTCCATCGCCCGATATTACAACATGCATCCGAACGGCAAAACGGAAAAGGATGCCCGCATGGAAGTATTAATGGGTGAAGGGGGGATTACCGATTGTGGCAATGCCCAGAACTGCGTAAAGGTCTGTCCGAAGGAAATTCCCCTCACTGAAAGTATCGGAATCATTGGCCGGGCGGCCACGGTATACTCCATCAAAAAGTTTTTCAGTAAATAAGGCCACGGATCGCGGCCGGCGAAAAGGCTTATCCCGAATTCACTTTAACCAAGGTGACACAGGCATTCTTGCCTGTGATTTAGCTCGGAATACAGCGCCACAGACAGGAATGTCTGTGCCACGGTGAATATAACAACTTAAATAAGCAAAGCCACGAAATTCCTTGTCCCGAAACCACGTTAAATAAGGCCACGGATCGCGGCCGGCGGCTATCCCGATCGGGTTAGTTATTGGCGGCACATTGTCAAAGTAGTGGGTTCACAATATAGTCCCTTCGCAGACTGCGCGGGAGTGCATGCGGGCCAAAGCACAAATTGCCGATGGTTGCCAGCCCGGTTATGGTTAACCGCAGGCGAAATGGTCGTGGGCCATTTCTTTCCCTTAGCCGCAGTTTACGTGGCAATATTAACAAGCGGAGATTCACCTATGCCTGCTTTGTCCTCGCGCTGGTATCACAGTCGGATCGGATTGGTGGCTGCCTGGCTTTTCGTGGCATACATTGCCACAGCATGTAACTATGCGTTGGCCAATAGCAATATGTTTCCGCCCTTGGGACCGGCCAAGCCGTACATTCGCATTGATGGACGCGGTTTTGTTATCAATGGTAAACGAACGTTCATCTGCTCGGGTAGCTTTCATTATGCCCGCGTGCCGGAAAAATTGTGGCGGAATCGGCTTTTGAAGATGAAGCGGGCTGGCTTCAATACCGTCCAAACTTATGTATTTTG
>JAKAZF010000499.1 GCA_021826605.1 Planctomycetota bacterium
AGCAAGCCCGCCAGATTGAAATGAGCTTCCTTGAGATCAAGCTCTGCGGCCGCGCGCAGCAGTTCGACCGCTTTGTGTGGATGGCATGCTATGCCGATGCCATTCAGATAGATGATGCCCAGTAGATTCTGGGCATCCGCTACATTGTTTTCCGCTGCGCGACTTAGCCAATCGAGAGCCGCAGGCATCTCGCCCCGGGAAAAGTACAGCGCACCCAGACGGTACTGGGCCTGCGGCTGCCCCATGTTTGCGGCCGCAGTTAAAGCCCGCAAGTCCGGTATATTTGTCATGACCTGAGTATCCTCTCATGGGGCGTCTTTATGATACCAGCAGTGAATAGGTGGCCGAAAAACCAGACGGCGTCAAGAGTACTGTTGCCGCTGCAAACGTGAGGATGGGGATATATACTCATAACTGATCGCAAGGCGGCAAGAGCGTCTAACACCCTATGCTAAATCCGGCACTGGATATCCACAGCCTGGCGGCAGAATTCAGACAAAAGCGACGCATCCAGATCCGGGATGTCATGCTCCCCGATGTCGCTGAAAACTTGCATCAGTGTCTTGAGCGGGAAGTGCCCTGGGGGATGGCTTATATAGATGGCGAGCAATCCACCCTGCTGGCAGCCGACACGCTTGCCACATTTACCCAAGCAGACTGGATGAACCTTAACAGCAAGGTACAGGTCAGGGCAGCGGACAAGTTCCAGTTCATTTACAACAGCTATATGATGATCACCGCCTATAAGGAAAAACGTGATCCAGCGCTCGCCCTGCATACCATGGTGGAATTCATCAATGCCCCACCGTTCCTGGATCTCATGCGCTGCGTCACCGGGGTTCCAAACATCATAAAAGCGGATGCGCAGGCGACTCGCTACATTGCGGGCCATTTCCTTAAGAAACACAATGATCAGATAGGCAGTCAATATCGGATGGTCGCCTACGTGTTGAATCTTACTAAAGAATGGCAGGCGGATTGGGGCGGGTTATTGCAGTTCATGGATGACAGCGGCATGGTTACCGATACTTTCTTTCCTGTCTTTAACTCCCTCACCTTGTTCCGGGTACCCATGTGGCACCATGTCAGCTATGTGTCGCCGTTTGCGGTACGCGCGCGCTATGCGATTACAGGCTGGGGCATGAGCCAATAGCCATATAGGCTTGCCGCCCTAAAGCGGACGTGGCAACGGCAATGTTAGCGGGCCTTCTGGGTGAATGCCCTCACTCCAGACAAGGATGGCTTTTATAGCCGCGCCCTGCTGTTGCAGTATCTGTGAATATTCGTCTTTTCGTACCGCAGAATCGTAGTCTTGGGCATCATTCTTAGAATTCTTTTTGAAAATGGGTCCTGCGATGATGGTTTCCAGCACATCACTGTTTATTTTGATACCGAACAGCCCACAAATTCGCAAAAGAATACCGGCGGGATCAGCTAGAAACACATCACAATTCAATGTCCTGATGTTGGCGCCCGGATAGTCATTGATTACTTTTAAATAGACATCCATCTGTAGATGCCAAACAAAAGCCGCGATTTGCAAATCAGTGAGTTGTGCCAGTGATTCCAGTGGTAATGCGCTGGTTCGTTTTGAATCTTTCCGAATGACATTAAACAGCTTGCGCACAAAGGCACGGCCTTCCTCGCCTTTCTTTATGATGGAAACCAGGAATTGCTCGAGGCTCGAATACAGCAATAAAACACCGCGGGTCCGCAAATGCTGTGCTATTTCTGCGAGCAGATTATTGGCGGCATTCGTTGGTTTGATGACCGTGGTTTCACCATCAGCCGCTGATTTTGCGAGCAGAAATAATACAGTGTCCAGCAAGGTCCGTTGCCGTGTGGCATCAGGAGCATTCTGGCTCCGGAGGCGCTTGTAGTTAGCCAACTGCATCAATACCTGCGGCTCGCGCAGCGCATAACAAGTACCTTCGATATCCAAACATCGGGATATGAGCGTGGAACAGCAGAATGCCGTATGGAAAATATAATTAATCGGCTTGGACGCGGGCGCGTGCGGCCGTCCGGCCACCAGTTTCCCGATAATATCCAATGATACGCGCGCGGATTCCCATGTCCCGGGCCGGATGCGCTGATCCATAAAAGCCAAGCGCCGAAATGCTGCTTTATCGAGTTTCAGGAATTCACATTCTCCAGCGGCCAGATCCAGCGTATGCAGGAAATATTCTGGTTGGGTCAACAATTCATCTGGACTGGGCATACCGGACCTACGGTCTGAGAAATGTTTTACATCAAAAGACAATGTAGCATAGCGGTTTTTCATTGAGTTAAAATGGCGGTCCGCGAAGCCAACCGAATACACAGTCACCGAGCCCATGCCTACATCAAGCATCCCGAAAGACCCTGCCTGGCAAGTAAAAGCACTGAGCGACAGCGCCGCCGAGCTCGTGCGACGGGGCCAAGCTGGGGAGGCGGCCCAAGTCTATGAACAAATCCTGGAGGCCGCTCCTTACCATGAGCAGGCTCTGGATTTCCTTGCCACCCGCGCCTATGAACGCGGGGATATGAATCTCAGCCTCGAGCTGCTGGAGCGCGCCCTGCGCGCCAAGCCCGAAAGACCTGTCATTTATCAGAATCTCGGTATCGTGCATAAGGCGCGCGGCGAGTATGACTTGGCATTGGAGGCCATGGATCGCGCCCTGGCGCTGCAACCAGCCTACCCCATGGCCCTGCTGCACAAGGGCACCATCCTGGAATCGCTCGGGCGGCACCAGCAGGCGATCCGTGCCTACCTGCTGGCCTGGACCCTGGCACCGAGATTCCAGCAACTGCGGCTTTCGCAGCAGACGCCTGCGCCAATGCGTGAACTCCTTTCCCACTCGGCAGATGTGGTCAACCAGGCCCGGTTTGAACTGCTGGACAAGGCTTATGCTCCTATCCGTGCGCGGTTCGACGCCGCGGCGCTGCTACGTGCCGGAGAATTCGCGGAAACTTATCTCGGCAGAATCGTGCCTCAATATACCCATGCCATGCAGCGGCCCGCATTCCTATATTTCCCGGGTCTGCAGCCGCAGGCATTCTT
>JAKAZF010000500.1 GCA_021826605.1 Planctomycetota bacterium
GAGGAATCTTGCACGGGAGCCTGTCCGAGTAATCGCCAAGTCGCGATCCCGGCGCGCCGGGATGATTGTTGGCTTCTTGGAACATCGTCGCTTCGTGGAGCACCGTGGTGATAACCCGGTGGTCAGCTGGCGGCACTGGATCAACCACCGGATTATCATCCGGTGCTCTACAGGTAGCTGCGGCCGCGTCTGCTTTGTTGTCGAATCTCACAGGCTCATTATCCAAGGTCGGCTCGGTCCTTCGCCGCGTGTATGGGACATTTCAGAGCCATCGCAATCCCGGCCATTACTCGGACGAGGTCTTGGGCGCAATGTTTCGTATTCACGTCTGGGCACGGTTGCGGCGTGGACAATTTCCCTGCATTGGCATAGCATTTCGACTAGCCATGAACTGGAGAAATGGATGTCGGATAATCTTGCTACACCATCTGCGGCCGCAAAAACGACCGCGGTTCCCATGTTTGAAATTTTAACTCAATATCAAAGCCTGCGTTCTGAAATTGAAACCGCCATTCGCGGTGTCCTGGATTCAACAGAATATATCGGCGGCAAGGCCTTGAGAGACTTCGAGCTTAATCTTGGAAAACGATTTGATGCACGGGCCGTGGCAGTATCCAGCGGTACGGACGCGATTTTGGCATCGCTGATGGCTTTGGGCATCGGCGGGGGGGATAAAGTCATCACCACGCCCTTCACTTTTTTTGCGACCGCGGGGTGCATTACGCGCGCCGGTGCCAAGCCAGTATTCGTGGATATTGATCCGGCAACATTTCTTATGCGCACGGATGCCGTTGCCTCAGTAGCTGATGCACAGTGCAAGGCGGTTATTCCTGTTCATCTGTTTGGCCAAATGTGCGAAATGAGTCCTTTGGCGGAATTGTGCGGCAAGCACCATCTGAAAATCGTGGAAGATGCCGCGCAATGTATCGGCGCTAAAGACAGTCGCGGAAAAATACCGGGTGAGCTTGGCAGCACCGCGTGTCTTTCGTTTTATCCTACGAAAAATCTCGGTGCCGCCGGTGATGCCGGCGCGGTGATCGTTCGCGATTCCGCTCTTGCCGGCCGCCTGGAACAGACCCGGCAGCACGGGGAAACCAGCCGCTACCATCACGCTTTTGTAGGCGGAAATTTCCGTCTGGACGGCATCCAATGTGCGGTATTAAATGTCAAATTGAAATATCTCGATAAGTGGAATAATCGCCGCCGCCAGATCGCGGCCTATTATTCCGAGCGTTTTAAGAATACGGATGTAATCGCTCCGGCAGAAATTCCCGGCACCCATCACGTATATCACCAATATGTGGTCCGTGTTCCCCGGCGTGATTCCGCGAAAGAATATCTGCAAAAGCATGGCATTGGAAGTGCGATTTATTATCCCCGACCGCTGCATCTTCAGGAATGCTTTCAGGATTTGGGCTACAAGGAAGGAGCGTTTCCAGTTTCTGAACAGGCCTGCCGCGAAGTCCTGGCCCTGCCGGTATTTCCGGAACTCACCGACGCCCAAATCCAACACGTGGCCGATACGCTGTTAGCCTTTTATCAATAGCAACTCACGTGCCCACGACGCCGTCATCGGCGCACGCGGCCTCATATTGCGGACTCTATTGGCTCGATGCGGGGGCGGGTCCATTCAGAGCCAGAGTCCGCGAAATGGCGTGGGGCAGGGGAGTAATTGCAAAGCCCCGGTACCAAGCGTGATTCCAGCCCGATGCCAACCCGGCCATGCCGGCGCGGTAGTCCGAGTTTTTCACAGCCGCTAATTGTTTTGCATCAAGATAGGCGGATATAGTCCTTCCCTGACAGACCAGCTTAAGGCGATGCCACGACGATCCTAACGGTGCGACCTTGCCGTGCGCCAGAAGTTTTTTTACCGCCAAAAGTTGCCACGTTCCATCCGCGTTAACCATCACACGGTACCCACTGGATTGGTTGAAATGCCAGTTGACATTCGCTACCCGGTCAATGATTCCCGCACTGCCCGTTGCCGGCAGACGAATCTCACAGGTAACCGTGTAATTATGCCAATTGGAAGCGCCAAGAATGGTGAACGGCCGATGCTGGTAACTCCAGGGAATTTGTAGGGATGTTATTAATTGCTCCAGAACATGACCCCTGCCATCCGGTGACCGGACGATATTGAAAGAACCTTCCTGATCCGCAAAATACCGGGGCATTTTCGCAATATCCCCGCATGATAATCGGGAAGTGTACGGTAACGGAAACGCTTTGGACTTTGGAATATCAGTCGCTTGGCCCTTATGCTGCCCAGTTGTTGTGGTAATGGAATAGATGGCATGGGGCAGCAATCGCATGGAAGCCACGCCTTTGACCAGTGCCAGGTCCGGCTGCTGCCGGAAATAGTTATGGGGCAGGGAACGCCAAACATGCAGAGCCGCGTTGCCTGGCAGGTCGCCGGAGATACGGAATCTTACCGTTTGTGTTTTAGTCGCGTCTTGGGTCTCAATGATGATGCTGAAATTATTTCCGCGCGGACTTTTTAATGCCACCACGCTGCCGTGTCCTTTTAAGGGCTTGCACGCCGAATCCAGGTATTGCCAGCCGGGCTGGGCAAATTGCGTGGTATGCGCGATTGCCCAAATTGGGCCCAACACCTGGAAGTGGCCGCACCATGGCTCATTGGCCAACAAAGGTCCGTCGTCGGCGGCCGGAAGATTATTATAATAGGATGTGTCTAATGCCCAGATGATCGTACGGACCATCCGACCTTCTATATAATTTCGGTTCAGCAACTTCGCCATCGTCGCGGTATTGGGCTTGGCTCCGCTCCAATCTTCACCGGACCAAAGTGGAATGTGTAACGCCCTCGCCTGCGGCGTGGACTTATAACCGGGATAATGCCGACCAATGGCGGAAATGGCTTGGGCAAACGCCGGATTGATCTTAATTTGACGCACCAATGTATTCCAGTGGAAAAAATCGGCCATTTCAATATGAACATGCCGTTGACCGGCGGCATCCAATGCCCGGCGGAGTTTAAGTACCCACGGAACATCCCACATCCGCTCATTAGCGCAGCC
>JAKAZF010000011.1 GCA_021826605.1 Planctomycetota bacterium
CCTGCCGCTGGCGCGTTGAGAGGGCGGAACATATGACCGCACTGCGTTGTTTGGATTATGCAGGTTTGGTGGAAGACTATTGGACGCAACGCGCCGCCTGATCGCCAACAATAGGAGTTACACCCATACAGCGGCATCGCAAGTAATTTATATTGACTTATGGTTTGACCAATGCTTACAATATCGTGTGTGAATGTCACGGATGAACCTTTTTAAGGAGTCTCATCATGGCGCGTTCCAGAAAACAATGGTCCATGGGCGGTATTTTCGCGGTTATCACGGCTGCGGCGGTTGCGACGACCTTGTCCGCTACGACTCCTCCGGCCCATGCCTCCATCGGGATCGGTACCCGCGTGCTGATGGATACGGTGCTTCCCGATACCGTCATGCATAATGTTCCCATTCGTGATGCGGTGCAATATCTTCGCAATATGACCGGCGCGAATATTTTTGTGAACTGGAGCGCTTTAAATGCGGCGGGAATTTCCAACATTACTCCCATCACGCTGCATTTGCGAAATGTCACCATGCGGAAAATCGTATCGGTGATGCTGCAGCAGGCTTCACCAAGTGCGGCACTTGTTGATTATGTCAGCCAGAATGTGCTGACGATTACCACCCGGCAGGAAGCGAATCTGCATTTGACCACGCATGTGTATCCCGTGGGTGATCTGGTGATGACGATACCGAATTTCACCGCGCCGACGTTTAATCTGCAAAATCAAGGCAGCACAACGGGCGTGCAGGTGCAGGGCGGGCAGGGCGGGCAGGGTGGCGGTGGCGGCACGGGAAATATTTTCAGCGGCAACACGACCGGTAATGCCGCCACCACGGAAACCACAACCCAGCGTGGGAAACAACTGGTGGCTCTTATTGAAAGTACGGTTCAACCCAACATCTGGGTTACCAACGGCGGCCCGGCCTCCATCGTGTATTTTAACCGCCAGCTTGTGGTCAGTGCCCCGATTTATGTTCAGCAGATGATTGACGGCGGCAATTGACAAGTCCGCGCGGTTGATCTGACTGATACTGCGGTGGCCATAGAGGCGACTTGCGAAGGTGATGGCGTTGTCATCGCCGCGACCATTGGCAAAATTATGACGACACAAATGCTCTGGCACATAAAAGACTTGGAAATATCATCCTTTTAACCGATTTAGAAAATTTTTTTGGCATGGTCATGATCATGCGGTGCGGTTTAATTTCACGGGGTGATGTCGGCGCTCTTGCGAGCATTAAATTCGGCGGCTTTATTAATCGTCGCGGGAAGCGTATTGTGCATCGCAATGCAATACAGCCCGCATTCGTGCGTTATAACAAATTAACGTTCGACGATCCGATTGCGGAATGAGGATATCATGGCACGATAAATTATTGTCAAGGCGAAGGATTATGATGCTTTGCCAGTATCGCGTTTTGACATTCGTCGCTTTTTTTGAATGGATACGCCCCTATGGAAAATAACCATTCCCAATCACACAACGGAATATCGCGTGTATCGAAGCGAAGAGTGATCAAAGCAGCCGGCGTACTGGCCGGTGAATCTGTCCCGTTATAATGGGCTGGCGGATATGTATGTGGACTATGTGCGGGTCTGGCGCGCATAAAGCATGCGAATATCGGGTAAATAATTGTGCTGTAGGATTCATGAAAGGAAGTCCCATCATGGTAAAGAAACAAGAGGCGTCAAGGATTGTGTTGTCGCGGCGCAAAATGCTGCAGTCCGCGGGATTGCTGGCGGGGGCGGCGGTAACGACCACCGCAGCGTTGCGGACATCCCGGGCGCGGGCCGCGATGGAGGAAAACGGGAAATTAAGCCCGTTCGGAATTGGCGGGGATGCGCATTCTTCACGTTGGATTGAACGCTGGATGCCACAGATGGCGGCTATCGGCATTACCATGTATCGATCAGCTAATCCGAATCAGATTGCGTTTCTGGATAAATGCCACATGCATTTTGGTTGTCTGCTGTATGGTCTTCCTCCGGGCGACAAGGAGCCTTGGGGCCTGCCAGTACATGACCTTTCTGGTTGGCGGAAATACGTTATCAACCAAGTCAAACAGTTCAAGGGTCGCGTCAAGTACTGGGAGATATGGAATGAGCCCCCCAATGGTATCGGACGTGGGCAGACGGCCGCGGATTACGCCAAGGTTCTTAACGTGGCGTATGAGGCGGTTCATGCGGTTGATCCGGACGGTCTGGTCGGAATTGCGGCTAAGTCGGTGGATATCAATTGGCTGTATCAGACGATCAAGGCGGGCGGGCGATTCGACTGGATAACGCTGCATCCCTATGAAACCGCGGGATGCGTGATCACACATCCCGGTACCGAAATGGTTTATCTGCAGATCGTCAAGACGCTGCGCAAAATGCTCGCTGATCTCCGGCCGGCGCAGATTCATTGTCCTATCATTTTCACTGAACTGGGTTGCGCTGCCGGGGGCCAGTGGGGTCCGCGGCTTCCAGGGTTCACCGCCCCGCAGGCACAGGCTCATGCGGTGGTGAAATTCTACACCATGGGCATCGCTCAGGGCGTGGACTGTATTGAATGGTTTGAGGGGATGGATGGCGACAGCGGGCCGATGGGCCTTTTGGAATATAGCGGCAAACCGCGGCCAGCCTACACGGCGTATGGCCAGATGGTCAAGTACCTTGGAAAGTATCCGAAATATCTTGGCTGGGTCATGCTGGACAAAACAAACTATGCGTTTGTTTTCCGAGGTGCCAGTCGTACTGTTCTAATCACATGGGCCTCCAGTTGGGCTGGCAGCCGCGTCAATTTTGGCCGACAGGTGCGCATCGTGAATCCAATTACCGGGCACGTTCGTGAAGCGGCCGGGTGTCATCTGACCGTTGCCCCGATATTCGTGGATGGCGTTCCGGAAAATCTCGTGTTGCAGGCCACCTCCAACAAAGACAAGCCTTTTCCATGGGGTGGCAACTATACCAATGCGCGATCGGTCTCGATTACCTTTGGTCGAACGAACGTCTCCAAAGGGTTGCATACAAAGTCAGCCAAAACCGTGGCGATGGATGTTGTTGCTTACGGCGGGTCGGCTCGCTCCGGTGGTGTGCCCGGCGGTAATGTATTCATGGTGGATCCAAACTTTCTATCGTACACGTCAACGCCCATTGAAATCAGCGTTGTGGTGCGGCGTAATCAGCAAAACAGCCCGTCAAGCATCATGCTGAACTATGAATCAACCTCCGGCTTCAAAAATACCAGCCGTTACGACATCCCCGATAACAAACGATGGTACACCGCCAAGTGGAAAATTACCGATTCGCAATTTGTGAATATGTGGGGCTTTAATTTCACAATGAACAGCGGATCGTATGATATCAAGAGTGTAACTGTGACCAAGTTAGACGAATAAGCGTTAACTTGGCCGCGAGGAATCCGTTCCATACGTCCAGTGCATTGCCGGCAATGTGTGAATAATGAGGCCGATGAAGTGAAAGGACTATACGATCTGTCTTTATAAGAATAAGACGTCTAGGAGCCGGTCGATATCGTATGTCCGTGCGTGATTGCAAATTTTTGCTTTTGATGGCTATTTTAATAGCCGGATCTGTGGCGTTTGTTCATGCATCGCCGCCAGTGGGGAATGATCAAGTGCTGCGTATTTGGTCCAGGCATCCGGCGGCGCACTGGCTGGAAGCCTTCCCGATTGGTAATGGCCGTGTGGGTGCCATGATTTATGGCCGGGTGCATCATGATACGATTCAATTTAATGAAGACAGCTTGTGGAAGGGCGGTCCCGGCGAGTGGAGTGGATACCAGAATGGCAATCACCCCGGCGGGGCAACCCACATCAAAGCCATTCAAAATGCGATTCGGAGAGAACAGGCAGCGACGTTCAAGCGGCTACGCGCCACTCCCGGCGGCCTGAACCTTTACTTCTCCGGCAACCCGAATTTCCGCGGAGATCAAACGCTTTCCCCATTTGTCCGCCATGCCATAAGCCGCTATCTTACGGGCAATTTTCGAGCATTTGGCTGCTATCAGGCGTTTGGGAATGTCGAAATTGGCTTTCATGATGCACCGGGAAAGGCTACCGACTATTCGCGGAGTTTGAACCTCAAAACCGCCATTGCCGCCGTGCGGTTCAAAATGGGTCACACCCTTTATCGGCGCACTTATTTTTGCAGCTATCCCGACCAGGTGATGGTTTCACATTTTACCACGCGCGGGCCTGGCCGCATCACGATGCGACTGCAACTGGTTTCCGCCCATAAAAAGGCTACCGAAATTGCCCTTGGAAATAAATTGATACTTTCCGGCAAATTGGCCAGCAACGGTATGGGATACCAGGCTGTACTGGAGGTGCGGATTCATGGCGGAACGCAAAGAGTAGTTGGCAACGCCATTGAGGTTGCAAAGGCAGCGCGTGTAACGCTTCTGCTTACGGCGGCGACATCGTATTTGGATAGCTATCCAACGTACACGGGCAATCATTATCGCGCCTTTAATGCGCGTGTGTTGGCCAAGGCCGGGCGTAAGTCGTATGCCGAACTGCTTGCGGATCATGAACATGATTACCAGAGCTTGTTCAACCGTGTCACCCTTGACCTGGGGAATTCCACAAATACGGCAATGACCACGCGGCAACGCCAGGTGGCATTTGCCAAGGGCGCAACGGATCCGGAATTGGCTGCACTGATATTCCAATTTGGGCGGTATCTGATGATAAGCTCGTCACGCCCGGGCGGTCTGCCCGCCAACTTGCAGGGAATATGGAATAATTCTAATGCGCCTGCCTGGACTTGTGATTTTCACATGGATATCAACAACGAGATGAATTATTGGCCTGCGGAGACAACCAATCTTTCGCAATGTGCCAAGCCACTGGTGGCTTTTGTCAATGCACTGCGAAAGCCGGGGCATGTAACGGCTGAAATGTTTTATGGTGCCGGTGGATGGACGTGTCATACCACCGTGAACGCATTCGGATATACGGCTCCGGGAGGGGCTGTGATTTGGGGGTTGGTACCCGCGGCTGGTGCTTGGATATGCCAGCCCGTCTGGGAGCATTACGCTTACACCCTGGATCAGCACTATCTGGCCACTCGGGCGTATCCTATTCTCAAAGGAGCGGCGGAATTTTGGGTGGATCACCTGACCACCACCAATACAGGTACTCTGGTGTCTTCGCCAGCGGTCTCTCCCGAGTTGGGGCCGGCTGCGGCAGGCAACGCCTTTGACCAGGAGCTGGTGTGGGATTTATTTACGCATTGCATTAAGGCCAGTCGCATTTTGCACGTTGACAAACGCTTTCGGGAAAAGTTAATTGCCATGCGATCCCGACTGGCCAAACTGCGGATAAACAAGGCCGGTTCTCTTCAGGAATGGCGGGAGAATATTGTCCCGACGCCGCCCAAGAGTCCGGATCGGTCTCTTGCCGCCTTAGTAGGACTGTATCCCGGCAGTGAAATCTCACCGCGCGCAACTCCTAAGCTGGCTGCCGCCGCAAAGGTTTATCTGGATTGGCGCTGTATGGGTGCCCCTTGGGGGATGGGCGGCTGGGCCGTGGCTTGGCGGGCCTGCTGTTGGGCGGCCCTGGATCACGGCAATCGCGCTTATGCCATGTTGTGCTCTCAGATCAAACCGGTCAGCGATGGCGGATGGTTTTGTCCCAACCTCTTTGATTCATGCAGCGGATGGGGTGTATCTCCGCCTTTTGAGATTGACGGTAATTTCGGAGCTACGGCTGCAATCACGGCCATGCTGTTGCAGAGTCAGACCGGAATTATTCAACTGTTGCCGGCACTTCCCAAGGCGTGGCCAGTCGGGCATGTTGTCGGCCTGGTGGCCAAAGGTGCGGTATTAGTAGACGAGTCATGGAGCCATGGTAAGGCTACGGCGGTGACATTGACGCCAAGGTTCGACCGGCTGATTCGCCTGCTGCCGCCACCGGGGCAGAAGCTCAACGTTGTGACCATTTCCGGCCACAAACCGTGTCATTTCAGCACGCTTCCCAATGGCGTGGTGACGCTACAAGTTCATGCCGAACAGACGTACACCTTGAAGTTTACGCGATGAGCTTGGCTGGGAAAATTTTGTGACGCGAACAATAGCGTGATGGTTAGACAAAACTTTTTGTGTCGACGTCGAATCGCCCCGTCTTGAATGAAGACGGTAAACACTTCTTTCCATGCTCAGAGTTTCTCGGCCAAAATGCCCGGATAGTGTCTGGCTGCATGCAAGACCCATTCGCCAAACATGGCATTGGCCCAGGCAAACCATGGGCGTGTGAACTGAGGTGGGTCGTCGGCGCTGTACGATTCATGAATAAAGCCCGTACCCGCTCCGCTGATCTTCAATTGACGCAGTGCCCATGCGACTTGCGAAGGTGATGGCGTTGTCATCGCCGCGACCATTGGCAAAATTATGGCGACACAAATGCTCTGGCACATAAGAGACATAGAAATATCATCCTTTTAACCGATTTAGAAACTTTTTTGTGGCAGGGTCATAGTCATGCGGTGTGGTTTAATTTCACGGGGTGATGTCGGCGCTCTTGCGCGCATTAAATTCGGCGGCGTTATTAATCGTCGCGGGAAGCGTATCGTGCATCGCAATGCAATACAGCCCGCATTCGTGCATTATAACAAATTAACGTTTGACGATCCGATTGCGGAATGAGGATATCATGGTACGATAAATTATTGTCAAGGCGAGGGATCATGCGATCCCGCCTCGCATGGGTTGTATAGCTTTCCTCATTTGGTACCGACCGCGGTGGAGGCATTTTATCGGAGTTGTAGGATGTTTTTAAAATCTGTTCAAGTCTCCAATTGGACGGTTCGTGGCAATGCGGTAATTCTTGTGCTGCTGGCAACGGCACTGCTTGCGGCCAAGTCAGCGCGAGCGGCGCAGATTGACACGGGACAACTGCTTTTTCATATTGATCCGCATTCCGGAGTTTACGTTTTGCAAAGCCGGGTGCCGACCATGACGTTTCAAGGGGCGACCGAATCGGCAATTTCCAAAGTCGCCACAACCAGCGGCCATGATCGCATCGGAGCGTATAAGCGGGTCGCTTTTCAATTGCGGCGACGGGGCCAGGTGGTGCGCGCCAGCGTGCGGCTGTATCTTCACAAGCCGGTCGCACTTTTTGCCGTGCGATTTCTCCGTGCCACCGTCAATCCGCGCGTCTTGTTTCCGAATTTTCATTCCGGGCCTGCATCGTTGCATACCTTCAGCTACGCCGATCATGTATTCGCTCCGCCGCAGTTCCGTGCGGGACAATCCGGTAGCCCGTGGCTGTTATTTGATGACCAACTCAACGCAGCCATTATTTCACCCGCATCGCATTTTCTCATCACCACCATGAATGGCGATGGGATGAAAAAAATTGCCGTTGGCCTCAATCGCAAAATCGCCACTGTACCGGCCGGGTTTAGAATTCGCGCGCTGATGGTAATCACTCACGGAATCAACCCGGCATGGAATCTATGGGGCGATATGATTACGCGCTTGACCGGGAAAGTTCGGCCTTCAAATGACGCGGACTGGGGTTTGCGGCATCTTGGATATTGGACAGGCAACGGAGCAGGCTACTTTTTTAACTATATCCCCAAACTCGGTTATGCCGGGACCATGCTCCATGAAATCAGGCATCTTCATCGTCGTCATATTCCTGTGGGTTATCTGCAAATCGATGCCTGGGCACCGGTGATGAATCGCAGTTACCCGCTGAATTCGGAGATTAAAGTAAGTCGAAGCTGCTTTCCAGATGGTATGAAAGCCTTTGAGAAGCAGCTTGCCCTTCCCTGGATATTCTGGTCTTCATACTACCCCACGACTTCGGCGAACGTGCCGGATTCGAGAAAGTGGATAAATGCGGCGAAGTACCTCAAAGCCCGCGGTATGACTACGTTTGAAGAGGATTATCTCAATGAGCGCTATAAGACCTCTCATTTTGATCGGCATCTGAATCGCGGCGACAAGTTTTTTGGTGCCATGGCTGAAGCCATGGCGGCTTCTCATCTGGATATCATGTACTGTATGGCCTTACCGGCGGAGATAATGCAGGGAGCGAAGTATTCCAACGTCACGACCTGTCGGGTCAGCGAAGATTTCTTTGTCCGCCCACGGTGGCGAAATTTTATTTTCACGTCCCGCCTTGTCAGCAGCTTGGGTATGTGGCCCTGGGCGGAATCATGTGATAGCACCAGCAAGTATGGTATTTTATTGCAGACGCTTTCCGCGGGTATGGTAGGCTTCGGCGATTTGTGCGGCCACGAGGACCGTGCGCACATTATGCCTGCGGTACGCTCCGATGGGATCATTGTTAAACCGGATGTGCCGCTGCTTCCAACGGGCCGCAGTTATCTCAACCAGATTCAGCATCCACGCCGCCCTATTATTGCCCGGACATGGACCGATCAGAATGGCGTGCGAACCGTGTATGTGTTCGCCTTCGCCGCAGCCGCCAAACCGCCCATGCGTTGGACAGCCTCCACGATCCGCCAACCCTCTGGTTATCAGGGGTATGTGTCGATATCCGCGATTCCATACTCCAAAATTGTGGCGGATTATCATCGAACGGTGTCTTTTTCACCGGCCAAGATGGGGCTGCATGGCCCCGTGTGTGTCTATAATTATTTTACCCATCACATGGTGGATGTCCCCAGCGGCGGAACGTTCGTCGGACGTATGAATACTGATCATGTGGGATATTATGTTTGCGCGGCAACGGGTGTCAGCGGGATCGCGTTCATGGGCGACATGAGCCAGTACGTTGGAACGGGCCGTGCACGGATTCCGGTACTGTCCGATCAGCCCCGCGGGCTGTCGGCGACAGTGGCTTTTGCCAAGGGGGAGCATTCCATCACCGTTGGTGGTTTTGCGGCGTTCAAGCCGCGGGTACGGGTGAGAGGGGGGATGGCCGGAGTATTGCATTACAGTAAGGATTCCGGCGAGTTCAGAGTTGCAATTATCGCAAGTGCTCACGCAAAGGAAACTCGCCTTGAAGGGGAACCGGTCCGAGAGGCCGTTGTCACTTTTTCAAAACCATAGAATGTCCTTAAAAGTGGCCATGGCGAGTCGCCGCAAGTCTCAATAGCGCAACGCCATCACTGGGACTTCGCCGCCACAGCAATCCCACGTCGGCTGGAAGTTGCCGCTGTGCCACGGTAATTCTCCAAGTACATTCACAGGCCGCCTCTGAGGTGTGATCGCCATTCACCGCTCAGAGTTTCTCGGCCAAAATGCCGGGATAGTGCCTGGCTGCATGCAATACCAATTCGCCAAACATGGCATTGGCCCAGGCAAACCATGGGCGTGTGAACTGTGCCGGATCGTTGGCGCTGTACGATTCATGAATAAAGCCCGTACCCGCTCCGCTGATCTTTAATTGACGCAGTGCCCATGCGACTTGCTGCGATGTCGTTGCGGTCAGACCGTACATGATCAGGCTCAGCGGCCAGATGTTGTTGCTGGGCGTGTGAATGCTGCCGATGCCTTCAAATTTGCCCTTGTAGAAGTACGGATTGGCTGGCCCCCACACCAACTTGCGCGAAGCCTGATAAATGGGATCGTTCACCGGACAAGCTCCAAGATATGGCAGGGCCAGCACGCCCGGCCAGCCCGCGTCATCCATAAACAACGCATTGCCGAAACCATCCACTTCGAACGCATAGACTTTTCCGAATGTACCATGCTCAACGATTCCGAATTTCCGGACCGCTGCACGAATTGTTGCGGAGAACTTTTTACAGTCTTCATTCTTGGCGGAATCAATGCCCAGCGCACCATACAGTTCACTGAGTTCATCCAGGGAAGTCGCAGCCAGCAGATTATCCGGAATATTCAATGGATACGTCACCGCGTCATCCGAGGGGCGGAACATGGTGTAAATAAGACCGACCGGTTTGGCGGGGAAGCCGAGGCCATCGCGTGGCAAGGTGTCGGTGCTGACCAGCGTCTTTCTTTGAAAGCGGTAAGGTCCCGGACTGATGAGTCGCTGTTGAACGTGAAACGTGTCAACAATACGTTCCATGGCTGAACGCCAGCGGGCGTCAAAAGGCGTCACGTCACCCGTGGCCCGCCAATAGGCGTGCGACATGCGTATGGTGGCGCATGGCGTATCAAGTTCCCATTTATGTTCCCATACACCGGGGGCCATGTGCGTGTGGTCAACGTGCCACGGCGAAACCTCTTGGATTGTCTTCAGATAAGCATTGGCATAAGGTGAAATCAGCACGCAATCGACCATACGGTTGATGACACCATGTAACATCTCCCGCAGATGCGGATCATGCTTGGCCAGCGACATATACGGGCTCATCTGATACATCGTGTCGCGCGGCCACATGGCGGGAATATCGCCGGTGAGAACAAACGTATCCGGCTTACCGTCGTTCTTGTGTGCGGGACTGAAGTCCACCGTGGTATCCATGGGATTGGGAAAGCAATTTTCAAACATCCAGGCCAATTCCGGATCGGCGATTTTGGCTGAGATTTCATGAATGGTGCGGTCAACGGATTGGGAGACAAACCGACGTTCCGATTTCGGCGGGCGGCGGGACACGAATGTCGTGGTGGGCTTGGCGATGGCACGGATGTAAGCGGCATCGCGACTGGACTGCTCGTAGCCCGCAACGACGGCCGCCGCTTTGGCGAGTGTTGGGGTCGGGGCTGCCGCAGCGTCGGATTCGGTTATTGTCAGATGCGTTCCAACCGCGGCGATCGCGGTTGAAATGAGAAAATTACGTCGTTTCATATCGCTGTCCTTTTTTTTACCGTTGCCATTACCTCTTCACGGCGCCGTCGCTGGTCCAACATGATGCGAAATTGCCTTGATCGTTTTCATTCACCTTGCGCCGGGCGGGTAAAGTCATCTTCATAGCGGCGGATGTCGGCCTGTTGCCAATTACCAAAGGCTACCTCCAATACCCGCGCCGGATTCGATCCAGATCCGGTCAGGCGATGTTTCACATTGGCTGGAATCCAGACTTCCTCGCCGACCTTTGCCTCCCATACGCGATCTCCTACCTGAATCGTCGCTCCAGGGTCCAGGACAATCCACAGCTCCGCCCGGCCAGTATGCGATTGCAGGCTCAGCCGCATGCCCGGTTTGACCGTCATCAAGCTTACCGTGCAATCCTGATTAAAAGCATATTGCTTGAAACCACCCCACGGACGCGTGACGCCCGTCACTTCCGGCTTCACGGACGGAATCGGTTTTGTTGTATATTGACTCATAAATCGAATATCCTTTTTGTGTTGTCTCAATTATTTACGCTTTGTCCAAGGCCTCTGTTCTATCCAGCAGCAGAGGACGCCCATCGCGCTCAATGAGCACTTTGCGAAAGTTCTGCCTGGCGATGGGGCCGTAATCATGGCCCGCCGCGGCCGGATACACGCCAATATACACCAGCGGCTCAAGCCCGGTATTGATGGTGCGGTGGGCGGCGTGGCCGGGAACATAAACGATGCTGCCGGCCCCCAATGGCACCATTCGACTTTGGCCGGTGCTTTCCTCTTCAAGCAACATGCAGCCGGTGCCCCGCAATCCAATGTAGACCTCAGCCGCGTCGCGCCAGGCATGAAGATGGCCCTTTGTAAGGAAGTATTCCGCGCCGATTCTCCCCGGCATCAGCATGCCCAGGCCATAATGTAAGTCGCCCTGGCCTTTGCCGGGTTCGAGAGAGGATACCGTATAAACCAGTGGATCACTTTGCCGCAGGGCCGCTTCAAACGCTTGGATATCAATGAAGCTGCCGCGCAGATCCGAGAGGTGTCGGCGCACCATTTTCGCCCCCTTTATTTCGCCGGTCATAACATTATACGTGCCGGCCAATTCCGCACATTGCGTTAAGTCGATCATGGTTGATCAATCCCTTTAGAAAAGAACGCTTGAAGTCTGGCGATTTCCGATTCACCAAATTTCCGCCCGGCTGTCTCCATCGCCAATATCGCCCCACCCGCCACTGCGGCGAATAAAGGCGATTGTATTTTAATTTGCGGTGCCTGCAAATTGATTTCCCGCAATATGTCCGCACGATAGATCGTATCCGCCTCACCCAACCCACCACCGATCACCAGTGTCGTGGTCGGCTCCACCTTAATCTTTCGCGCGGCGGTTGCCGCCATCAGCGCCAAAGCCGCGGCACCACGATGCAGAATTTTCCTGGCCACGTCGTCACCAGCCTGGGCGCACGCGATCACCCGGGGTGCCAGCGATGCGATCTCCGTGCGGGTTATACCTTCATGATAGACCCGGCGGCTGAATTCCTCGATGCTGGAAATGCCGAGAAACTGCAAGACCGTCCCGCTTAACGCCGTCGCCGGGCCGCGGCCATCCGCCGCAAATACCGTGGCGCTCATAGCCTGTACGCCCAAGTCATATCCGCTGCCCAGATCATCCACCAGTGATCCGTAACCGCCCACCTGCACCGCATGGCCCAGTGCATCGCGTGCATAGCATGATGACCCGGTCCCGACAATCAGCGCAATTCCGGGTTTCCCGCCTAATCCACCGGCCAGCAAAATACGAATATCATGATCCACACCGATCCGTTCCGGTGCGGCCAAACGCAACTGGGTTGCGATTTTCATGATAGTGTTGCGATCCGCCACACCGGTCACTCCGGCCATGCCCAGAAAAGCGCCATCCGCCGGACGCGGTTCCAGTCCGACGGCCCGCCAGGCCGCGGCAACCGCGGTGCCGATATTCTTTTGCGCCGCCTCAATGCCAACTGCGCCATAATTCGACGGCCCGGATTTACCCAACCCCAGTCCGCGTCCGGATCCATCCATAATCAGCGCGCGGGTATTCGTGCCTCCGCCGTCAACGCCGATGAAAAATTCATTCTTCAAACGATCCAACGTTCTTCCACCCTTGATCAGAGATTGACTTACGATTCAGCTTCCGCCTTACTACCGCGCACAAGCGCCTTAATTGTCGCATACTCCCGCTTCCCGCCGGGGGTCGCAGGTCGAATGGTGTATGGTCCAACCGCCGCCGGGACAATAAAAGTTTCCGCATAATGGATAACCATGGGAGCGAAATGTCCCGATGGGCTTTCCACAATCACCGCGTCACCCTGCACCAGGTTCAGGACGTTGACGCTTCCGCCGGTGTGATGGGGCACTGTACCGGTGAACCAATGGCGTCGGGTTTCGATGAATTCCATTTCATGCAGGCCGGTGCGTTCTTCCCGCCAACCCGCGCCGCTACCCAGCGGTGTTACGTGATTGATGAGATGCGCTTGCGCCCAAGCCTGTCTGCGATCCCATTGCAGATTGGCCAGACCATGGTCAAGATGCACGGGCCGCGGTTTGCCGTCCAGTCCATTGCGCCCCCAATCCCAGAGTTTGAAGGTGAAGATGTACGGTGTGGCGCTGATTTCCAACACCACCCCGCCCGCGCCGGAACAATGACACGTCCCCGCGGGAATAAGAAAGTGGTCGTGTGTTTTCGCGGGCCAGCGGTTGACGTAGCGATCCGCCGGGAAGGGAGCCTGTCCCTGTTGCGCATTATAAAGATCGGCGGCCATGTCCGGCGGGTTAACGTCATTCTTGAGTCCAAGATAAACCGTCGCATCAGAGCCGGCGGCAAGCATGTAATAGCTTTCGTCCTGTGTGTAGTGCATGCCGAAGTGTTGTTGGATGTACCCCGTCAATGGATGCACCTGAAAGCTCAAGTTTCCGCCGCCCATGGTGTCCAGTAAATCAAAGCGAATCGGAAATTCCGGCCCGAAGCGACCATAGACCGCATCGCCGAGCAGTTCCCGCGGTTGCCTGAACACCAGATTGATGGCCGGAAATTCCGTCACCACGTCTCCAAACTGGAGTTGCAGACTGTTTTCTTCCGGTACGCAATCAAAGCACCATCCATAGTTGGCCACGGCGGGGTCCAGATTGAATTGTTCCTTCATCCATTGTCCGCCCCATGGGGCGGGATCAAAGAAGGGTACCACACGGAACGGTTTGTGCGCGGTTTGAACCAGTGCGGAGCGCAAGGCAGTGCCCATCACAAGTTTGGGTGATTGGGATGTGTTGGTGTCAAGAAAATAATCCACCGCATCGAAGTGGCGGAATTTGTGTTTATCGCAAACCCGCCAATCCACAAAGAATCCCTGCTTATATTGCAGGGGCCAGCGATGCCCTTTGTTCTCAACGCCCAGGTTACTTACAACGCCCCGGCGAAAGCGAAGTTGTAACTCCCATCTCGCCAGGTCCGCATAGATCAGCATGGTTGCGGATGAACTGACCAAGGCCGCGCCCGGGCCGTAAACGAACACCACGCCATCCCTGGTGGATTCAATGCGGGTTTGCGCTGCCGCGAGTTTGTCGGCATCAAAATAATCCCGCATTTCCAAGTACGTGAGGCGGCCAAAAACCGGGTCATCGCCCAGATATGGTGCGATCATGGAAATAATTTCAGACTCAGGTTTCATCAGCGAACTGGTGTGAATGATCAGATCCGGTTTGATGGCCGCGCGGAGTTCCGGTAACAGTTCATCATCCAGAACGCCGGTATAACAATCGACCGCAACGACCGTTCGCGAAGCCGTCGCCTTCCGCAGTTCCTCTCGAATTCGCTTGTTGATCGTCGGCCAGCCGGCCCATGCACTGGTGTGCTCGCATGTTACTTCCACCACTGGAGACTTATTATATTGTCGTTCGCTGCTCATAAATGTATTCCGCCATCAAACGTTTCATTGTCCAAAATCCAGCAAACCAAAACTGTTCGCTACATTACAGCAAAGTTATGCGTTTCACCACGGCGGCACCATGATGGAACGACGTTACAACGACTACGACGGTATTCACCGCAATGACACAAGGTAACGACTACGATTAGCCACCGAGGATACACATAACGTGGAAATGTAATGCTGCTGTCGCAGGATGAGGCAACCCACAGCGGTCTACTTTCTCCTTTCGCAGCACCGACAGCTGCCGCGTACTGCTCGCGGTGCAAACACACGCAGCGGCAGCTGTGGTTGCAGAGCAGAGCTCGGAGAGTTAAACAATCATCACAAACAACACGACGTTATTCATAGTGCATTGAAACATCGAGGAAGCCGAGGCAACAGCGGTTCACGGGTGTCGATGACTCATCAACAGTAAATCCTCTTGGCACATGCGGTCCCCTGTTTGTTAAAAAAAGGAGGACATTTAAATTTGGGCCAAGGAGGACATTACAAGATTGGTATGACGGACGCACCGAGCTTCCCCCACTGGGCACAACACGCTCTGGGGTCGAAATATTTGCCGCATTCCGGTAATATCTATTACTAGTGCCCTGTTCCACCCATAATTACGGGTGGACGGAGGGCCAAGGGGTTGTGGGCGCGAAGCGAGGAGGATTACGTATGGATACATACGTTGACGACGA
>JAKAZF010000012.1 GCA_021826605.1 Planctomycetota bacterium
CCTCGTTAAACCCTATCATGGGAGGGGAGGTGCTGAAAAATATCCCTTTTACGCCCGGCGTCAGCAGGCCGGCAAAAAAGCTCTGGATCAAAAAGCTGGCCGTGCCGACAACCCGGATCAGCAGGTTTTTTTTCCCAAAGGAACACCACCGCATTCGCCGCACATCCACGCCATGCAGGTTTTCGCGCAACGGATAGCATCGCGTCGGATCCTCGTAGCCCCGTTGCGATGTATACACGCGCACACGATACCCCCGCGCGGCCATGGTGACCGCCACATCCGTCATGTGCTGGCCTACGGATGCGGGGTCCGGTACAAACGTCTGTGAAAATACCAGCAGCAGCGGGGCGCTGGCATCTGGCGGCGGATGAGTGTGATCGTGCATCGCTGGGTCTGTTCGGTGAAACGCACGGGCCTGCCCGCCCGTTCTGCTTTCAAACGTTGTTATGACGTTTATCTGACTTTGCGGGCGTTTTTATCCGTCATCTGGTTGTAAATCCAGGCGTACGTCGCTTCCAGTCCGGTCCGCAGTTTAACCGAGGGTTCCCATCCCAACAGTTTTTGAATGAGCGTGTTGTCGCTGTTGCGGCCGTTGACGCCCTTCGGGGCGGAGAGATTGTATTTGCGCTTCAGTTTTATGCCCGCAATACTTTCCACGATGTCAACCAGGCCGTTGATGGTGACAATTTCGCTGCTGCCCAGGTTGATCGGTTCAATGATATTGCTCCACAGGATGTCCTGCGTGCCTTTCAGGCAATCGGAAATGTACATGAAACTGCGGGTTTGGTGGCCGTCGCCCCAGATCTCAATATTATGATCGCCGGAAAGTTTGGCGGTGATCACTTTGCGGCAAATGGCGGCCGGCGCCTTTTCACGCCCGCCCTCCCAGGTTCCATCCGGGCCGTATACATTGTGATAACGCGCCACGCGCGTGATTAAATTGAAATCCTCGCGGAAATGCCGACACATGCGCTCGCTGAAAAGCTTTTCCCAGCCGTAACCGTCTTCCGGCATGGCCGGATAGGCATCGGCTTCCTTAAGCGGAATGACATCCGGTGATATCTGTTTTTCACCGTTATACACACACGCGGAAGAGGAATAAAAAAAGCGGTTTACACCACAATCTTTGGCCGCCATAAGCAGGTGCGTATTAATCAATACGCTTAGCATGCACAATGCCTTGTGCGTTTCAATAAATCCCATGCCGCCCATATCCGCAGCCAGGTTGTACACATAGGCTGAATCTTTCAGTGCCTTGTAGCAGGCCGGCTTTTCCGAAAGATCAAGCTGCATATTTTCCGCATTCGGGAATATTTGGTACCACTGATCGATAGGCTTCTGATCCACGGCGCGAACATGTTTGTAGCCCTGTGCCAGAAGATCACGGACAAGATGGCCGCCAATGAATCCACCCGCACCGCATACGACAACTCTTTGGGACAAATCTTTCACGGAATTCCTCGTTTTCTACCGGCCAAAACGACCGAGATAAAATGCCCGGCTCAAGTCCGGTAACCGGCGCGGGCAACCCTGCGATAGTCCCATTTTCGGCAAATCCACGGATTTGGGAATACCGAAAACAGGAAGTTTTGGAAGATAATCCCCCCGGCAGTTGCTTGCAAGCGGCGGAAATCCGGTTTTGGCGATGCCTGTGAGGGCGTATGTCTCCTCAGGAAGCAGGCCATGAAGCAGGCTTTGAACCGGCGTTGATTTGCGCATTTGAGCTTCCGGCTGGCTCTACGCCAGTGTCGCGGTTGGCGGCCGCCATTCAAGGCCTGAATAAGCACTCAAGCAAAGGGCCGATTCGAGTCACTTGTTGATACGCCGAATAGCCGTAACGGTGATTCCTTCCGCGGGCGGGGAAAGCTGGAATCCAAATTTGGCGACCAGTTTTTGCATGGCAAAATTGCCGGAGAGAATTTCGGCTTTTAAGGCTGCAATTTTTTCCTGGCAGGCAATATTGAGCATTGCTTCCAGCAAGCGCGTTCCCAAGCCGCGGTTCTGCCAGGCATCCGCGATAAGCATCGAAATATCGGCCGAGTCCGTGGCGGGTTTACGGCTGATGCGACCTACGCCTGCAATGGTCAATTTCCTGGTCTCCGTGTCCATATATTCCAGCACCAAGGCGATTTCCCGGTCGTAGTCATTCACGCACCGCCGCAGGAGCCGATCATGCATGGTACGGGCATCGAAACCCAATGTGCCCATATACCGCAGCTGCACCGTGCGTTCGGAAAGCCGCCGATGAAATTCCACCATCAGTACTTCATCCTCCGGGCGGATGGGGCGCAGAGTAAACGGTTTACGATCCTTGGATTCAACCATTTGAATGTATTGGGCCGGA
Organism: Planctomycetota bacterium; assembly: GCA_021826605.1. Next base: position 2,345 of record JAKAZF010000012.1, read on the forward strand.
TAGGGGCGAATGGCCGGCTGGGGCAGTGCGGATTCCGGGGTGGCCGGCGGGTGAAGCACAATGCGGGCGTCAAGCGCCATTATGCGGTCATGCGACACGAGCAATGGATTGATATCGATTTCCTTTATCCATTGATGCTGCACGACAAGCTGGCTGAATGCGACAATCAACTGTTCCAGGGATGCCAAATCAACCGGCGGCCGGCCGCGCACGCCGCCAAATGCCCGGTAAATGCGCGTCTGTTCCATCATGCGGCGGCTCAGGGTGCTGGTTAACGGCGGCAGGGCCAACGCCCGGTCGCGCATCACTTCCACCAGTTGACCGCCGGCTCCAAAGACGATGACCGGCCCAAGCTGCGGGTCCACGGTACTGCCCAGAATAATTTCATAGCCATCCGTACGAATCATCGGTTGCACGGTAACGCCTTGAAAATGCTCCGCTCCCGCCTTGGCGGTTACCGCCTGGGCAATACGGTTGAAGGCGTCTTTTACGTCCGTAACGGAATGCAGATTCAACTGCACGCCGCCGACATCCGTTTTATGGGTAATTGTCAGTGAATGCAGTTTCAGCACGACCGGATAACCGATTCCGGAAGCAATCTCCGCGGCTTGGTCCGCAGTTTGGGCGATCTGCGTGGGGACCACCGGGATGCCGTAGGCCGCCAACGCTTCTTTGGCCTCAAATTCCGTCAGAATGGATCGCTGGTCGCCGCGTACTTTGGCAATCAGGGAATCCACGGCTGTTGCGCAGGCATCCGCCCGATGGTTTTGCGCGGGCAAGGATGGTGTTTCATAAATGCCGCGGAGATTATAACTGTAGCGCCACATATAATTAAAAGCTCTGGCCGCACTATCCGGATAAAGGAAATTGGGAATGCCGCGCTCGCTCAGCCGTTGAGCGCCTGCCGCGACTTCGGCCCCGCCCATCCAACTGGCCAGCACGGGTTTCTTTGTTTTGCCGGCCGCGGTAAGCAGTTCATCCGCGGTGCGTGCCGGGTCGGTCATGGCCTGCGGGGTAAGCACGACCATGACGCCGTCCGAATCAGGATCGTTAAGGGCGATATTAAGGCACTGGGCGTACCGTGCCGGATCCGCATCACCCAGCACGTCAATGGGGTTGCCGTGGCTCCAAGCGGCGGGAAGGCATTTATTAAGCTCGGCAATCGTTTGCGGGGAAATTTGCGCCAGTTGTCCGTCGCCGCGAACCAGTGCATCCGTGGCCAGCACACCCGGTCCGCCGGCATTGGTGATAATGGTAAGACGTTTGCCGACGGGGCGGGGTTGCTTGCCGAGAACATCCGCCATGGAAAACAGATCCTCAATGGTGTCCACACGCAACACGCCCACGCGCCGGAATGCCGCCTCGATTGCGTCATCGCTGCCGGCAAGAGATCCGGTATGCGATGCGGCGGCTTTGGCGGCGGCATCCGTACGTCCCGCCTTGATCACGATAATGGGTTTGGAAAGCGCCACTTCACGGGCCGCGGACAAAAATGACCGGGCATCACCGATGCTTTCCATATAAATGACAATGCTGCGCGTATGTGGATCATCGCCGAGATAATCAATCAGGTCTCCCCAGTCCACATCCAACATTGATCCGATACTGATAAACGCACTGAAACCAACGCGTTCGCGCAGGCTCCAGTCCAGCACGCCGGTGCACAAGGCACCGCTCTGGCTGATGAATGCCACCGAGCCGGTGCCGGCCATGGCATGGGCGAATGTCGCATTCAGGCCGGTCGGCGGACACATGACGCCAAGGCAATTCGGCCCGATTACGCGGATATGATGTTTTCGCACGGCGGCCAACAGGCGGTGTTCAAGTTCCACGCCCTCCGGTCCGGTTTCCTTGAAGCCCGCGGATATCACCACGACATTTCTGATGCCGGCCTGTCCACATTCCTCAATGGTCTGAGGGACGCCGGCGGCCGGCGTTACCACAACCGCCAGATCCGCGGGCGTCGGCAAGCTGGATAAGTGCGGATAGGCGCGAATACCCATGACACTGCTTTTTTTTAGATTCACGGGCAGCACGGCGCCGCCGAAAGGGCTGTCCAGCAGGTTGCGCAAAATGGCCCGTCCAACGCTGCCGGGCCGGTCGGTGGCGCCGATAAGGGCGATATTGCCCGGCGCAAAAAACGGCCGCAGGGGATGCCTTCCACCGCGCCAAAGGTCATGGGATGGATCAAATGCGGCAATGGTTTGTGGTTCCATTTTATGTGTTTCGGATATGGCGGACATGATAATCTCCTGTCGTTACGCTTCGCACCTTTGGCCGCGGCCGTACAGCGGCGGGCCGAAAGTGCGAATGCGGCGGCAAAAATCTTCCGCCGTTCCAGTTACCTGTATCAGCATAGACGGATGGCGGCGGCGGGCAATCCGGAAATATATGGCGACCGCCGTAGGGAATAGCCGTAGGAGCTTGTCCGAATTATAGCCGGGGTGGCCACAAGGCGGTCTTGTACCGCCGTTCATGAATTAATGGTGCGGCCGTCGACCGCCATCGCCGCTTCGCGCATGGCTTCGGGCAGCGTGGGATGCGCATGGCATGTACGGGCGATGTCTTCGCTGCTGGCCCCAAGTTCCATCGCGATCACGGCCTCGGCAATCATGGTTGATGCCTGCGGCCCAAGGATGTGCACGCCAAGAACCATATCCGTACGTGCATCCGCCAGGATTTTTACCATGCCTTGTGTTTCGTCCATGCAGAGCGCGCGGGAATTGGCCGAGAAGCGAAACTTGCCGGTTTTGTAGGAGATATTGGCGGCTTTCAGCTCTTCTTCCGTTTTCCCCACCCAGGCCAGCTCGGGGGCGGTGTACACCACGAATGGAATGGTGTCATAATTTACATGGCCCGGAATTCCGGCCATGCGCTCCACAACGGCAACACCCTCATCTTCGGCTTTATGGGCCAGCATCGGGCCGACAATCACATCGCCGATGGCGTAAATATTCGGCACGGAAGTTTCCCAATGTTTGGCCACGGTTATCCGGCCGCGACTGTCCGTTGCGATTCCCGCCTTGTCCAGTTCCAGGCCGGTGGTGTATGCCTTGCGTCCCACCGCCACCAGCACCAGGTTGGCGGTAAGATTGTGCGCGGGTTGATCCGGCTTGGCGTCTTTGGCTTTATAGCTGATGACCACCTGATCCTTCTGCAGTTTTACGGCGCCGGCGGCCGAGGCGAAAATAAACTCAATTCCCTGACCTTTCAGGACCCGCTCCATATGCCTGCCCATTTCATCATCGGATCCGGGCAGAGTGGTGTGGTGAATTTCCAGCACGGTGACCTGTGCGCCAAGTCTCCGCCATACGGAGGACAATTCCAGCCCGATGGCGCCGGCGCCGATCACGACGAGCTTTTCCGGGACTGCGGGCAAGGCAATGGCCTGATCGGAGCTGATGACGTACTTGCCGTCAAACGGGATATTGGGCAGGGACGCCGGTTCACTGCCGGTGGCGATAAGAATTTTTCGCGCCGAAACAGTCTGCTTTCCTTCGGCGGATGTGATGTTGACCGTGGACGCGGAGGCAAAGCCGGCGGCGCCCGTCAGCCTGGTGATTTTATTTTTCTTAAAAAGCCCGCCAATACCGTTGGAGAGCGTTTCGACGATCTTGTTTTTTCGGGCCATAAGCGTGGGCAGGTCCACGGTAACTTTTTCGCAGGCAATGCCCAGATGGTGGAATTCTTCTTTTGCCAGATGATATTTTTCCGTGGCTTCCAGCAGGGTTTTGCTGGGAATGCAGCCCACACGAAGGCATGTGCCGCCAAGTTTCGGTTCTTTTTCCACGCAGGCGACGCGCATGCCCAGCTGGGCGGCACGAATGGCGGCGACGTAACCGCCGGGTCCGGCGCCAATGACAAGAAGGTCATAATCCGTATGGGCAGTGGTGGCCATGGTTGTAAACCTCAATTCCTGAAAGCAATACCAAGTCCCTCCGGACAATGCGCCGGATCGGGCTTCATGGGCAACTATATAGCAGGCAATACGGCAATGGCAAAGGCTGCGGGCCGACTACGGCTTTGACCGATAAAGAAAAGTGCGGGAAAATATGGGCAAGATATTTGACTGCGGTGCAGGTTTGACGTAAACTGGATATGAAACAGTTGCACGATCTGTTGTATTCAATCCCCGTGCTCCGGTTACGTACAGGGTTGAGTTATAATCGCAGTGGTGTTACCGCCGGAGTGTCGCTGCGGGCTGTTTGGTTTAGTGCATAGGAATCCCATGGCGTCTGTTCGTGAAATCGCCCGGCAACTCGGTATATCAGCGGCCACTGTTTCCCGCGCAATGAACAACCATCCGTTGGTCGCCGAAGAGGTGCGGCAGCGCGTTATTCTGGCCATGAATCGCAGTCGGTACGTGCCAACGGTCGGCCGGCGGGAGACGATGAATATCGCCTTTGCCTATACCGGTGAGGCATCCATCGGCAGCCCGTTTGACGCGGCGCTGATGCAGGGTATGAGCGACCGCATGGAACAATGCGGTTTTGACCTGATGGTGCTGGATTTGCGGAGGGCGATGCTTCCACGCGAAAACTATACCCAACTGTTTCTGCGCAAGGGGATTCGCGCCGCCGTCCTGCGGACGACCGCCGCTACCACGGGCATATGCCGGGAGATTGCCGCAGAGGGGTTTCCCGCGGTCGTCGTGGGCTATCATTTTGACGACCCGGAAGTTAATTATATTTACAGCAATTCCTATTCCGGCAGTTGCGAGGCGATTACCCATCTGGTGGACCTCGGACATACCCATATCGCCATATCGCTGCATGTGGTGGAAGATTCCGACCACACGGACCGGTTGAACGCGTGGAGACATGTGCTTAAACAGCATAAACTCCCCGTGCTGGATAAATTTATCATTCGGGCGCCGGCCACGCTGGACGGCGGCGCGCAACTGATCCGGCGGATTGCCGCCATGTCTCCGCGGCCGACGGCGGTTTATATCACCGATCCGTTGGTGGCCGTAGGCGCTATTTCCGAAGCCCGGCAGATGAATTGGAACATTCCCGGGGATATCTCCATCGTCGGATTTGATGACAGCGATATCCGGTTCATGGTTTATCCGAAGCTCACGGCGGTCTGCCAGGATGCGCGGGCAGTGGGGCAGGAGGCATTCGATACACTTAATCGGTTGTTGAATATCAGCGGCGAGGATGCCAAAACCACGGTATTCCGCCGCACACTCGCAACGCATTTTGAGGTAAATGGCTCCACCGCGTCGCCGGGGAAAGCGTCTTTGTAGGATTTTCGCGCGTTGGTCGCGGGAACTCCAACGCAGCCATCCTTGAACCGTTATATAAATGAAGTGATTCAGATGTCTGCAAAATTTATGTAACACATAATCGGTTTGTCAAATCCGCCGTTGCCGCGGCCTGTGTGCCGGTGGAACCGCAGGCGAAGAATGGCCGGAGGGCTGCGGAGCGTTTACGGAAACTGATGGATACGAGTTATTCGGGATGAAAGGACCTCGGTTATGTTTCTACCTGCACAGCGCCTGATCGGGATTGTGACCACGCTGGTCGTAATGGCCGCAACACTTTTTGCCACTGACCGCGGCGGTGCGGCGGCGGCGCATTCCGGAGTTTCCAAGGCGGCGCTTCCGTTGGTAATTTATAAAAACGGCAACGACGATTCCGGCTACATCCCCAGCGGCTGGATGGGCGATACCGGCAATATTCACTACAACGGACACTGTTCCACGGCGCACCCGCCGCATGGTTCCGATTGCATCCGGATCAAATATGCCTCGGACAGCGGCTGGGGCGGCATCGTGTGGCAGAATCCCGCCAACAATTGGGGTGACGCGCCGGGCGGTTTCGATCTTACCGGCGCAAAAACACTCAGTTTTTGGGCCAAAAGCAAGCATGCCGGGCAGATCGTTACATTCGGCTACGGGGTGATTGGAACGGCAAAAAAATATCGCGATACCTCAAAGGTAATGCGAAAGATAACACTCACAAAAAAATGGAAAAAATACAGTTTCAAGTTGAAAGGCAGGGATATGACGCGCATCGTCACCGGCTTTTTCTTTTCGGCGGGTGCGGCAGGCAAGCCGTTTACGATTTATCTGGACAACATTGAGTATAAATGACCCGGCCGGATAAGCAGGACACATTCCCGCGGATTTGCCGGCGACATCCGGTGACGAGCCGTACGGCTGATGGACCCGCATCGGCGGTGGTGAACGGAGAACATATGAATCGGCGCTGGTGGAAAATATGTATCAGCCTGCTGTTTTGCGCCGCGGCGCCGGCGGGCATAGCGGCTGGAGCCGCGGGGACATCGCCGGGAAAGCTTTTGTTTAAGCTGAATTTCACGGGCAAAGCTGGGGCATTGCCATCCAAAAAGCAATGGCACTACGATACGGGCTGGGACCCGAATTGCCGCACCTATTATCGCGATGACCGCCAAACCATGGGCGTGGTCAAGGATTCCCATACCCAAAGCGGAAAAGCGCTGGCCATTCGTGTGATTCCATATCCCGGAAAGCCGGGGGCGTTTGAATCCGCACGCATCACGACATTCTCCAATGCGGCATGTCATGTCCAGTACGGCCTGATTGAAGCCCGAATAAAAGTACCGGGGGGACCCGGCGGAGCGGGATCGGGTTCCTGGCCGGCATTCTGGTTATTGGGAACCAATATCCGGCAAGTCGGGTGGCCGCAGTGCGGCGAGATTGCTGTCATGGAAAGTGCCGGAAATCGGCCCGGCGTCGTCACGGGTACCATTCACGGCCCCGGCACCGGCGCCGGGGCGCCATACACCCTGCCGGCCGGGCAGGAGTTCTGGCGACACTACCATATCTTTGGAGTTCAATGGAGCCCCCGTGAAATTGAGTTCCTGTGTGATGGCCACGCCTATGCCCTTTTTACCCCGTCAGACCAGGCCGCGGGCAGCTGGGTTTTTGACCATCCATTTTATATCATCCTCAATGTCGCCGAGGGCGGCGCCTACGGCGGGGCGCCGGCGCCGACGGCGACTTATCCCCAAACCATGTACGTGGACTGGATAAGGGCCTACCGGTGGACGCTTGCCGCTCCCACCGCCCTGCGGGTGCGTGCCGCCGGGCATGACCGGGTGCGGGTAGGCTGGACGGATACGGCATTTGATGAGAGCGGATTTGTGCTCCAGCGATCCACATCAGCCGATTTTTCCAGCCGCGTAAAAGAGTGGAAACTCTCCGCCATGAACAGTTCAATAAGGGATTCCGGGCTTTCAGCGGGTGTTACCTATTATTACCGGATTTCCGCGGTCGAAGGAAATCATCAGTCCGCGTGGTCATTGATCCGCAGCGCCGTGGCGAGGCGCGGTGTCCCTGCCGCGTTAACGAATGCGGCCGGACGGGCCGTTATCGCCGTCAATTGCGGCGGTCCGGCAGGGGACGGCTTCTTGGCGGACCGGTATTTCACGAAATCCGCCACTGATGCGCCGGGCCGTCACCCGGTTATTCGTACCGGCAACTCAAGGAGCATTCCGGAAAGCGTTTATCAGTCCAATCGGTATGGTTCGTTTACCTATACGCTGCCGCATTTAAAACCGCATGGTCGTTACATTCTGGAATTGAATTTTTGCGAGGGCTACTGGCACGGCCCGCGGAAACGGCTGTTTGCGGTGTTTGCCGATGGTGTGCCCATTCTCAATGATTTCGATATTTATGCCGCCGCGGGCGGGCGGTACAAAGCGGTCAACCGGTTGTTTCGTGTCAAGGCGGATCGTCATGGAAAATTGGTCCTGCGGTTTGTATCTCAGCGGGATAATGCGCAGGTAAACGGCATTGAGGTTTATCCCGCTCGCTGATGGCGGGCGGTTTTACGGCGGCGGCAAGAGTACAACAATCCGCATCCGCAGGCGGGTTACTCCAGAATCTCCACCGGAGTGCCCACGGCGCACATGGCAAAAAGCCGGGCCATGTCCGCATTGCACAGGGCCACACAGCCGGCGGTGGACGTGCGGCCTTCCGCGCCGCCATGAATAAAAATTTCTCCGCCCAGCGGTGTTTTCCAAACGCGGTCCTGCGTGGCCGGATCGCTCATATCGCCGTCGGCCAGATCCGCCATCAACCGGTCAAACTGCGGCTGGGTCAACAGGCCGCACTCCAGGCCGCGTCTGGCGGCGGCTTCATCCGGATAATTCAATCCCAGGGACAGGAAGAATTTGCTCCCGGGATTGCGAAACACCACTTTGAATGTTCCCAGCGGCGTTTTGCGGTCCCCTTCGATTTGCTTGTCACCGGAATTTGAACCGCTGATGCAGGGATACGCGGCGATCTGTCTGCCGGCAGCGATGACTTCCAGAATGCCACGGGATTTTATGACACGAAGTTGTATACCTGTGTGCACGTTCATTTTTTATCATCCGGATTGTGGTACTGCCGGTCAAAAAAGTAAACAGGATACGCGACGAGTTCACGTATCACGGAAAATGGGTCGGTCTGGAACCATTGATGATCTTTCGCTGCAAGGGTCCAGGTCTTGATGCCTATCTGGCGGAAGGCCAGCTGCGTGCGCGGCAAATGATAATCCGAACTTATGGCGACAACCGTTTTGAACCCGCGCTGCCGCATGACGCGCCGTACGTTAAAAGCCGTGTACCGCGTGTTGTCTCCATGGAAGTCAAGAATAATGCGATTGCGCGGCACCCGGTGCGACAGGGCGATTTTCAGCATGGCGTCCGGTTGGTTGCGGTGCGATTTGAGCGCGCCGTCAGGGGCGGAACCGCTGAGCATCAGGTATCGAATACGGTGCTGCATGAAAAGTTGAACGCCCATAAGGGTGCGGTTGCGCATCGCACGGTCGCAAATGTCGCCGGGAAGAACCGCATGGCCCAGCACCACTCCCAGGTCAATGGTTCCGGTGGACGGAGGGGGATCCGCGCGGAATTCGCAGCTGAAAACCCATACCATCAGGGCGGCGAATAACAGGCTGAAAATACGATCCTTCCACCCATACCGCAGCAGACGCATGGTTTTTTCCGGCGGGGGCAGCGAGCCTGCGGATGTACTGAAAATGCCGCCGGGAGACGCCCCCAGCCACACGGCAAACGCCAGCAGCACCAGCAGGCACATGGGGGGGCCAATCTGCAGGTTTCCATGGCGTTGGGCCAGCAGGTGATAGTAATACAGGGTGTTGGCCAGCAGCGCCAGCATCACCATCCACGATGGGATCAGAAGCAGACGGTTCAGCCATAATCGCCGGCACACAAGCCGGGGTGAAATGACCGGCGCGGCCGGAATGTCCAGGCAACGGCTCAAACCGAGTGCAATAAGCGAAAGCAACCAGACAATCAGCAGCGGCTGGGCCAAAGGCCCGGCCTGACGCAGATCAATCCAGCGAAAACTTTGGCCGGTCAGAATGCTGATGCCGCCCGCCCAGTAGATTGCGGTTTCCAGGCATCGCAGCGGATAGGTAACCTTCGGCCATGGACTTGCGGATGGATCTGCGGAACCGTTGGCTATATTGCCGCATTGCGCCATGCCGTATCATTCCATACCAAACCTGTTCCGCGTCATCAGGACCCGCCGGGCGCCGGACCATCCATTATACGAATGGCGCCCCGCAGGTGAATATCAGCGGACGAACTTCCGATCATTATATCAACCGTCGCCGGAACAAGAACAAAGTCATGAGCGGTTTGACTCCAATACCGCAGGGCCTGATCGCTGTGATCCAGCGTCAGGCTGACTGTCTTTGTTTCGCCCGGTTTAAGCGGGATGCGGTCAAAGTTGACCAACTGCTTGATGGGCCGCTGCACTTTTGCGTCCCGCACGTGAATGTAAAGCTGCGGCACCGCGTCACCCGCCGTCAGGCCGGTATTGGTGATATCCACCGCTATCTGAATGCTTGATCCCGGTGAAAGCGTATTGGCGCTGATGTTGAGATTCTTATATTCGAATCGCGTGTAACTCAAGCCATGGCCGAACGGGTAAAGCGGCTGATTCTTAAAGTACATGTAGGTACGGCCGTGGCGAATATTAAAATCATGAAATCGCGGGAGTTGGCTCACGCTGTGGAACCATGTGGTGGAAAGCTTTCCACCGGGGTTATAATCGCCGAAAATAACATCCGCCAGGGCGTTTCCCTGCTGTTCGCCGAGGAACAGACCTCCGACGATCGCCGGCAGATTCTCCTGTTCCCAGTTCACGGCGACCGGAGCGTTGGAGGAAATCACCAGAATTGTATGGGGATTGGCGGCGAACACCGCCTTGGCGAGTTGGTGCTGCGCGCCGGGCAAATGAATATGCCGCCGATCATGTCCCTCGGCATCCACCTGCTGGTCCGCCCCGACGAACAGCAGGACGGCATCCGCATTTTTGGCCGCTTTCACGGCTTTGGCAAATTCCACGTCATCGCGCCGGCCGGTTACCGTGCAACCCATTGCATAGTCCACCTGCACCTGCGAACTGTGTGGAATCGGCAGGGGTTGAGCCGGCGAGAGATGAAACGACTGGACATTGAACAGGTTCGGATGATTTCCACGGAAACAAAGGTAGACCGTATGCTGCCCCGTCACCGGCTCAATCCGCGCTGAAACATTCGTCCATGATTGCCAATGATTTGTGCCCGGGACGTCCAGCGTGCAGATAACCGGGCCGGTCAGGCTGTCGAGGCGAACATCCATAAACCCGCCGCTGGTGGCGCTGGCCACACGGGCGGTAAACAGGCTGGCGCCTGTGAACACAACGTTTTCGTAACTGGCCCAGGTGCCGTTGTTGATGTACCCAAGGTCTTCACCCCCTTCCACGCACGGTTCGGTGTGCGGGGTGCCGTATACATTTTCAAAATGCGATGCACGCTTGCTGTACGAAGGCACAGCGGTGATTCCCAACTTTCGGTATATTCCCTGAAGGGGTGAAATACGGAAATTGGGGCTGCCGCTGTAATTGCCGAGGTGGCATTCATCGGCCATCGGCCCGATTACCGCCAATTTCTTCAACGTGGATTTGTTCAGAGGCAGTGTCTGATTGTCGTTCTTAAACAGAACAATCGATTGCCGGGCGATCTCGCGGGCGAGTTCGCGGTGGGCCGGGCTTTCGCGGCATGAAATGGGAATCGTGTGATAAGGTATTTGATCCTGCGGATCAAAGTTGCCCAGCAGTATCCGTCCCGTGATGCTGCGGGTCAGCGAATGGTCCAGCGTTTCTTCGCCGATCAGTTCTTGATTAACCGCGTGCATCAGATGGTCCTGCAGCGTGGACCCGCAGTTGATATCGCAGCCCGCGTTTACCGCCATCGCAGCCGCCTGGGCGTAAGTGGGAACAAAGTGATGGGTGCGGTGGATATCGCCGACGGCGTCGCAATCAGAGACCACGTAACCGCGGAATCCCCAGCGGTTGCGCAAAAGATCCGTCAGCAAAAAGGGATTCCCCGTGGTGGGAATGCCGTTCATGGAATTGTATGAACTCATGACCGTAAATACCTTCCCTCGTGTGACGCACGCATGAAATCCGCGCGAGTAATACTCCCAGAAACTTCGCGCGTCCACCGTTTCCGACACTGTTTCGCGGTCGGAATCCGTGTCGTTAAGGATAAAATGCTTGGCACAGGCAATGGTCTTGAGATATTTTTTATCATCTCCCTGCATGCCATGAATAGTGTGCACCGCCATTTCCGCCACCAGGCACGGGTCTTCACCGTAATTCTCGCCGATGCGTCCCCAACGCGGATCGCGGGCGCCCATGTTCACGGTCGGCGGGGAAAACATTGCCAGCCCCTGTCCGTTTCTTTTGTGCCATGCCCATATTTCGTCGCTTGCCGCCGTGAAAACGCGCTTAACCAACCGCCGGTTAAACGAACATCCCATGGCCAGCGGCAATGGAAAACTGGTGACCGGCCCGCCATGGATAAGCCCGTGCAGGGCCTCGCTGGCGTAAAAATTGAACGCCGGCATACCCAGTCGGGGAATGGCCGGGACTGAATTGCCGAACTGGCTTATCTTTTCCGCCAGTGTCATGCGGGCTACCAGTGCCGCCGCCTTCCTTCGGACGCTTTCAAAGTGCTCCGGTGCGATACCACCCATATCCAGTGATTTAGTACCGCGACCGCCTGCTCCAGCCGGTGACTCCATGCCAACCGTTGACATGGATGTGCGCGTTTGACATCCGGCGACCGCCGCCGTTGCGCCGGTAGCGGCTGCTATGGCCAGAAAATCACGGCGATTGACGGCTTTCGACGTTTAGCTTTGTTGCCCGGATTTCGACTTGGGTTGCATAGGGATGATCTCCTTAAAGCTATGTCGGTCTGGACAATGCATTCGGTCGGCGCCATCGTGGAAGCTGACTGCCGCAGTTCAGATGCAACGTTACCTTCTCCGTGTTATTGCAGGAACCGGCCGTATCCAAGACGTCGTGTTCGTCTTTGGATGTCGATATGTTGACCGGGTGAACTGCCGCCGGGGCGAACCATAGCTGGAATTTTACGGCCGCCGATTCAAATTGCAACGCCGTACCGATGGATGGCCGGCGTGAATTTGTCCCCGGATGTCTGGTTTCCAGATATAAATATTCTTTACCGGGCGAGGCCGGCAAGCTATAGTCTTTTAAGGGCAGAACGGTATGACGACCCGCGATAAGGGTGGCGAAACCAGGAAAAAGGCCTTATGAATAAACGCCTCTCACTTTCCGTCCTTGCTCCATCAAGCTCTGATCCCTCCACTCCGGAACTCAAGATTGATCCGGTGTGCCACATGCGGGTGAATCCGGCAAGGTGCGCCGGCTCGGTACAGTATAAAGCCGAAACGTACTATTTTTGCGGCAAGAGCTGCATTGCAAAATTTCAAGCCGATCCCGAAAAATATCTCAACACCGCCGGTCCGGCATCCGCCTCACCTGTCGCCGATCAAACAACGTCCATGCCTGGCGAAGACGCCGCCGGAGCCGTGCAGTCGGGGGGCATTGTCGCGGGAATTCAATACACCTGTCCGATGGACCCGGAAATTATCCGTGATCGTCCCGGACCCTGTCCCAAATGCGGCATGGCCCTGGAGCCCATG
>JAKAZF010000501.1 GCA_021826605.1 Planctomycetota bacterium
ATGGCACGTTGATTTTCCCATCAACGCATCTAAATAATCTTCTTAATGAATTTCATTGCAACTCAAACCAAATTTTAGTATCGCCTTAACACGCAGTTAGCGCAGAGCGGTTCTGATACCCCCAGTTGGATATGGGTTTCGACATTGCGACGGGTTCGGGAGTTCCGGCCGGCAAAGACGAACGTAAGGAAAGGAACATGATAATGTTCAAGGCACTGCGTAATGGTATTTTGGCCGCCATGGCTGCGGCGTTGGTCACCACGGGATTGACCACAACGGTCAAGGCCGTTGAAATTCAGGGTGCGGGTTCAACCTTTGTTGCTCCCATCATGCTCAAGAAGTGGATTCCCCATTTCATGGCCACCCACCCGAATATCAAGGTTGATTATCAACCGATCGGTTCCGGTGGCGGTATTAATGGCCTGATCAACAAAACCATCAACTTCTGCGGATCAGACGCGGCCATGACCAATTCCCAGATCACCGCGGCCGGCGGACATGTTCTGCATATGCCGGAAGTGGCCGGACCGGAAGTTATGAGCTACAACCTGCCGATGATTCACAAACCGCTGGTTATGAACGGCAAACTGATCGCCGATATTTATCTCGGCAAGGTGACCCACTGGAACGCCCCCGAAATTCAGGCATTAAACCCCGGTGTTAATCTGCCGGATCTGCGTATTCTGGTGGCGCACCGCTCGGATGGTTCCGGTACAACTTATATTTTCACCGGTTATCTGTGCAAAGTAAGCCATCAGTGGAAAACACAGGTCGGCCAATCCACCTCCGTTCAATGGCCGGTTGGTCGCGGCGGCAAGGGCAACCCGGGTGTTGCCGCTCTTATCGACAAAACCGTCGGCGGGCTGGGCTATCTGGAATATGCCTATGCCATCATGGGGCACTTCCCCACCGCCACACTGATCAACAAGGACGGCTTTAAAATCCGTCCCTCGATTCCGGCTGTCATCGCGGCACAGAAGGCAGTTGTTGCCAATCTCCCGGCTGATTTCCGTCTGCCGATCATCAACCCGACCGGCCGCGCTGCGTATCCGATTTCGGGTTTCACGTATCTGATTGTTGACCGCGATCTGGGCTACATGAGCAAAGCCAAAGCCAAAGCCACGGTTGAGTTTATCCACTGGGTGCTCACGACGGGTCAGAAGTATGCCAAGAGCATGCAATACATCAAACTTGGCTCGCTGATGCGGAAAAAGGTTCTCGCAGAGTTGTCCCATGTGACCTGGAAAGGTCAGCCGTTGAACTAATGACCAATAATCCGGCCGCAGGTTGGACTATGCCGCAGCGGCAGTCGTCAAATTGAAGTTACGGGGGTCCCCGGAATGCGTCATGGCACGGGGACTCCCTTTCGCTTTTGATTGATGTGGGTAAGCTGCCGGCAGGTGGGAAAGTTACAGTGAGCGCCTTGCGTATGAATGATGCAGATAATCCTTCGCCGTTGCAAAATCCGTTTATCGACGTTCCGCAGAATGCCGCGCGGCGGCTTGTGGACCGGATCACCAAGGCTGCGGCCCTCGGTGGCGTACTGCTGACCATCTCGATCCTGGCGATTATTTTTATCGTTCTGATTCATGGATCCTGGATGGCGCTACGCCAGATCGGCTGGCATTTTTTTACTACCCAGGCATGGAATCCGGTGCCCGGCCGCGATAAGTACGGCGTGCTGTCGTTTCTTTACGGCACCGGAGTGACCACCTTTTTGGCGCTGCTTTTTGGCGTGCCGCTGAGTATTGGAACCGCTGTATTCATCACCCGTATTGCGCCGCGCTGGCTGGCCGGACCGGTCTCCTTTCTGGTGGAATTGCTGGCCGCCATTCCCAGTATTGCCTACGGCTTATGGGGCTGCTTTGTCATGTCCCCATGGCTGCAGAACTACCTTGAGCCGGTGATTTATGACGCGTTGCGGCATATTGCCATTATTCCCGTGGGTAAATATCCCAGCGGACGCATTGAGTATTTCCCCGCCAATCTGGTGCGCGGTGGACCCTCCGGCAGCGATTTTCTCGCCGGCGGCCTGATTCTGACCATTATGATTCTCCCGATTATTACAGCCATTACGCGGGACGTGCTGCAGCAGTTTCCCGCGGAAATTGAACAAGGTGCCTACGGCCTGGGGGCCACATGGTGGCAAACCACCCGCCTGGCCCTGGCATACTGTCGTGCGGGTATTTTCGGCGCAATCATGCTGGGCATGGCCCGTGCGATCGGTGAAACCATGGCCGTTATCATGGTCATCGGAAATACCGACCACATCAGCGCCAGTTTATTTGCCGGTGGCCAAACCATGTCCGGTGTGCTGGCCAATGAATTCATGGAAGCGGATCACCCGATATATTTAAGCGCCATGTTTTATGTCGCGCTGGTGCTGATGTTGAGTTCGCTGGTGACCAACGTCATCGCCCGCGGACTACTGGCAAAAATTCAAACGGAACGAAAAGCGGCGTGAGCCGCACATTCTGACAGGATAACAACCATGAGCGCGCAGCAAATCGCAACAACCGAAAACCCGTTTGCCGGACGCAGTCCGGGACGCCGCTGGATCAGTCGGGGGGCCATGGCTCTTTGCACGTTTGCAACAGCCGTGGCCCTGGCGGTTTTATTTGTGGTGCTGGCCTATATCGGTATACGCGGAATCGAATACATGACGCCGGCATTTTTCACCAATTTGCCGCTTCAATCGCCGGAAGGTATGCGAAACTGCATCATCGGCACGGTTATTCTGGTGGGACTGGCCAGTGTGCTGGGTGTCCCGCTTGGCATGTTGTGCGGCATTTACATGGCTGAATATGCCGGCAGGGGGTGGTTTACGTATCTGACCCAACTGGTCATGGATTTGCTGGCCGGCACGCCGACGATTCTGCTGGGTGTCATCGCCTGGCAACTGGTGGTGGTGCCCATGCACCAGCAATCGGGATGGTCCGGTGCCTTGGCGCTGGCGTTTATCATGGTTCCGATTGTCGCGCGGGCTTCCGAGGAAATGCTGCGACTTGTGCCGCATCCGCACCGCG
>JAKAZF010000013.1 GCA_021826605.1 Planctomycetota bacterium
ACTCCTGCTTCCGTGCACTTAAATTTGCCGGCGACGTCCCATCCTGCGGCGTCGCCGGCCACTCCATGAAAGCCCCGGCTTTCCGTGGCCGGCGGCATAGTTCATTCAACGGACCGGATAAACAAATCCGATCCGATCCCGGTTCAGTTAATCAACTTTAGGCAATGTCAGCCCGGGTTGATCCTGATATTTCCCCTGTTTATCCGCGTAACTGATATTGCAAACTTTTTCACCGCGGAGAAAAATAATTTGAGCGATACCCTCATTGGCATAAATTTTGGCCGGCAGCGGCGTGGTATTGGAAATTTCAATGGTGACGCGGCCTTTCCATTCCGGCTCCAAGGGCGTCACGTTGACGATAATGCCGCAGCGGGCATAGGTGCTTTTGCCTACGCAGATAGCCAGAATATCCCGTGGGATTTCAAAATATTCCACGGTCTCACATAAGGCGAAACTGTTGGGCGGAATGAGCACATAGCCATCTTTACCGGCGTCGACATCGACAAAACTGCGCGGCGAAAAACGCTTCGGATCTACAACCTCAGAATTTACATTGGTGAAAATTTTGAATTTGGGTCCCACACGCACATCGTAACCATAACTGGAAACCCCGTAGCTTACCGCCCCGGGACGCTTGACTGCCTTTTCAAAGGGCTGAATGGTGACGGATGCTTCAATTTGAGAGTCTGCAAGAATTGCCATGTTGCCTGCCTGCAATAATCCGTAAAAACGGTTCGGTTTTTGTTAGTGTATCACAATATCAGTTGAAACTCAAGAGAAAGGAACTTCGCCCCTGAATCATCTCAACCAAAATCGTCGGCCTTATCGGGTCCCTATAACCACGCGTTCGCGATTATTAAGAACTCAATAAGACTCACATAGGTTACTTTAGCACTATATCTTGTGGTGTCAATGCTTTTTGTCACTAAATATTGACGGACAGGTTCTCCACATCACTAACCCATTATATCCACAAGACTTGCGTCACTTGGATTTATTTTCTACCAGATGTTGTGGTCTTTCCACGACCCCTGTGGATAAGTCCAAGGAGGCCGGAAAATCAAAAATTGCCCGCCTGATTGAAGCTGTTGCCGATTCTTTTCCTGCGGATAGAATTCTTGCAATGAAATCTGCCCAATTTAACCCGATTCCATCGGCCCTTCAGAAGCAGATTCACCTGCGCCTTGGCCCGTGGTTCAACGAGCACAAACGGCCCATGCCCTGGCGAAATACCGCCGATCCGTATGCCATCTGGCTGTCCGAAGTGATGCTCCAACAGACGCAGGTCGCCACTGCAATTCCCTATTACGACCGCTTTTTAAAGCGTTTCCCGGATATTTGCGCCCTGGCTGCTGCGCCCCTTGAGGACGTATTGAAACTCTGGGCGGGCCTGGGTTATTACCGCAGAGCCAAAAGCCTGCACCAGAGCGCACAAATCATCGTATCAACATATCACGGCACGTTTCCATGCAAATATAATGATATGTTGAAACTTCCCGGCATCGGCCGCTATACCGCCGGTGCCATCGCCAGCATCGCCTTTCATGAAAAAGTTCCAGTATTGGACGGCAATGTGATGCGCGTGCTGACGCGACTTTTTATGGTTCGTGACGACATTGCCAAGCCGCAAACCCAAAAGCGGCTCTGGAAAATTGCCGGGGAACTGGTGCCGCCGACCAATCCCGGAGATTTTAATCAGGCCATCATGGAACTCGGGGCCACGGTTTGCACACCGATGCGCCCGCGCTGCGAAAGTTGCCCGCTGGAGAGTTTTTGCTTGGCCCGGCAAAGCAATAAACAGAGCCAACTGCCGGTAAAACAAGGAAAAACTCCCACCCCGTGCATTAAATTGGCCGCAGTCGTTATTGATTCGCCCAATGGCCGCCTGATGGCGCAACGCAAGGCCGGCGGCCTGTGGGAACATCTCTGGGAATTTCCGGCGTTTGAACTTCCCCACCGCACCCCCGCTGCGGTTCGTCAGCAACTTTTTAAGCTCACCCGGCTCAACATCGAGCTTACACGCTTAGCGACGGGTGTCACGCATCAACTCACACATCGGCGATTGGAATACACCATTTTTGTGGGCACCAGCCAATCCCGGCGGAAACCGCGAACCAGCCCTGACATTACTTCGCACTACGAATCCATCCGCTGGATTACCGATATGGCAACTGTGCCCAAATCCCGTCTGACGGAAAAAATATCCGCCCTTTCCTCCGGCGAGCAATAAATCGATAGTGCCGGGCTTTCCGCTCTGCCCACGAGAACAGTGTTTATTGTGCATGAGCTGGACGGCCACAGAATTCACCCGGGCAACTTGTGGTTTATCGTATCATGCGAAGGGGCGCGGCAATAAATCCGGGCGACAAGGCAGTGCGGGGAAACTCCACTTAGTCGCCGGCTCTGCCGGTGGTGGAATACACGATAAAAGAATCTCTGGCAGGCTCCTGGCGCAACGGTAAAAAACATTGTGATTTCCGCCCGATTTAGCGTTATGTCGGCGCTGCCCGGAAAAATTGCCACGCCCATGCGGAGCGCCGGCCGTGCGGAATATTGACAGCAACAGCGATATTTCGTAACATCAGTTGATGCAACAGTTTCATTAGAGGTTGCGATAGCACGTTGTTAAAGATCCCAGCGGGAGAGAAAATGGTTCAGCGCATTGGCATCGCCTCGGTAGCCATAATCTTAAGCGGAAAGGAACAGGCGTGAGGTTAATTAAGTTTCTGCGAACGCGGATTTTCTCAGTGGCGTCCGTTTTGGCTGTAATCGCGTTGCTTCCCGCAGTTGGTAACACCGTTTCGGCTGCTGCGGTAAAAGTGCAACTGGTTAAAACCGGGGGCGGATGGCAACTCCTGCGGGGCGGCAAGCCTTATTTCATAAAAGGCGCAGGCGGAAGTTATTCTCTGGCGAAGCTCAAAGCGGCCGGGGGAAATTCTGATCGTACATGGGGCGCTGACGGCATTCAGCACCAACTCCACCGCGCTGCCCAACTGGGTATGACGTATACCGTCGGCATGTGGTTGGCCCATCCGGGCAATGGCTTCAGTTACAAAAATAAAGCCCAGGTGCAGGCCCAGTATGAACAATGTAAAAAATTTGTTCTCGACTATCGCCATGATCCGGCAGTGCTGGCCTGGGGAATCGGCAATGAAATGGAAAATGGGTATGACCATAAAGTGCTGTGGCAGGCGGTAGAAAAGATTGCCGGCATGTGCCATCGACTGGACCCCAACCACCCCACCATGACCGTGGTGGCGGAAATAGGCGGACACAAGGTTCAGAAAATCAATGAGTATTGCCCGGATATTGATATCATCGGAATTAATTCTTACGGCGGAGGACCGTCGCTTTATAAGCGCTATCTGAAAGCCGGCGGTGTCAAGCCGTATGTCCTTACAGAATTTGGCCCGCCCGGAGTATGGGAAGAAGGCCGCGATAATTTGCACCTGCCGCCGGAAATGAACAGCACGCAGAAAGCGTTGTATTATGCCCGTACCTATCGCAACAGCGTATTGGCAGCCAAGGGGTTGTGTTTAGGCTCATACGCATTTACGTGGGGCTGGAAGGTGGAAGCCACACCAACCTGGTTCGGCCTGATACTGCCGGATGGCCGACGGCTGGGCGCGGTGGATCAACTTGAGCATGTGTGGACGGGGCATTGGCCGAAGCATTTGTGCCCGGAGATGAAAAGCCTGAATCTTGTTGGCCCGGATAAAGTTAAGCGAGAGTCAGAAATCAGGGCACATGTAGATGCGTCTGAACCCAGCGGCGGCGCGTTGAGCTATCATTGGGTATTGCGACGCGATATTTCCAACACACCGCCCAACGGCGGCGAATCCCGGCCGATGCCGCGGAAGTATCCCCACGCCATCATCGGGCAACATGGCGGCCATGTGATTGTAAAAATGCCGGATAATGGCGGATATTACCGCTTATTTTGTTACGTATATAACCATCATAACGCTGCGGCGGTGGGCAACATTCCCCTGATGGTCACCGGGCCGATACACGCCATGCGAATTCCCCGGTCGCACCTGCCTCTGGTGCTGCTGGGAAACAACGCCCAAGGCACACCCTACATACCCACAGGCTGGATGGGCAATTACAAAAACATCAGCTATGGATCCGCGGACTTCGGCCCCAGGGGCATGCATTCCTGCGTAAAAATCAGCTACACAGCCGCCAATGGCTGGGGTGGAATCGCCTGGCAGAGTCCTGCCAATGATTGGGGAAAAACCGATGGCGGCTTAAATTTAACCGGTGCCTCCAAGCTCACGTTCTGGGCGAAAGGGAAAGCCGGTGGGGAACGCATCACTTTTGGCGCGGGGTTGATCGGTTCTGATCAACCCTTCCATGATTCGGTACATGTTTCAAAAGTGGTCACGTTGACTTCCCATTGGAAAAAATATGCGATCAATCTGAAAGGCCGGAATCTTGAGCGGATTATCACCGGGTTTTACTGGACCGGCGGCGCAAATGGTTCTCCGTTCACCTTTTATATTGACAAAGTTAGATATGTAAAGTAATAACGGCGGAGTTGTTACAATCGAAGGATTAACCCGCTTTACACCTAAGGAGTATGACGATGCGTACCACACGAGCTTCGCTGTTGACAGGATTGCTGACCACCATGCTCACCGCCATTCTGGTCATCGGGGTAGTTGACCGGCATGCGGTTGCGGCGGAAAAACATGTCGGTGCCAAGGTGTCGCTTCCGCTGGTAATTTATCGCGATGGCCAGGCGCAATCAGGCTATATTGCCGCGGGCTGGATGGGCAATGCCTCGGCGATCAAATATAACGGAAGCTCCACGACCCATCCGCGGAAGGGAAACAGCAATTGTCTGAAAATCCAATTTACCTCCAGCAGCGGCTGGGGCGGGATCGCCTGGCAGAACCCTGCCAACAACTGGGGCGATAACTCCGGAGGCTTTAATCTTACCGGGGCAAAAAAGCTCACCTTCTGGGCACGCAGCAAGAAGGCCGGGCAGGTTGTCAACTTCGGATTCGGCCTTATCGGATCCAATAAGAAATACCACGACACCGCCAAAGGAAAATTAAAAGTCACTTTGACCACCCACTGGAAGCACTATTCCATCAGCCTCAAAGGCAAGGACCTCAATCGCATTGTGGTAGGGTTTTTCTGGACCGGCGCTGCCGCCGACGGAAAGCCTTTTACGTTTTATCTCGATAAAATTGAATATAAGAAATAATCCCCAGGCTCCTGGGCACCAGTACCTGGGGTATCAAAGGGTACGCACCAAAATCCGCACAGGCACTGGCGCGAAACATTATTGTTTATGCGGCGGCGCGCCATAAATAAAAAAATCGTGACGATTATAGGAATCGTCACGATGGGTCGCGTGGGAAGTTTCGCGACGTGTTCAGGCTTGCTTGCTGATACGCTTGGAGCGTCTGGTCATCAGCAGGGCCGCAGCACCGATTGCCACCAGCCCCAGCATGGCTGGTTCCGGCACCGGCGTGCTGGCGATGGACATACTGCTGAATTGCACGTCGCTCCCGTTGCCACCGTTGTTATCAATATATTGCACCTGCGTTGGTCCGCCGGTGGCCATATTAATACTGCCGGTGAAGGTGGTCGGGCTGCCGCCACCGATACTGCCTGCGGCCGTGAGGCTGTAATTTCCCGCGGAATTCAACAAGTTGAAGGCAAAAGTATCATCGAGGTGGTAATTATAGAGGATATTGCCCGAAGCCGGTTCAAAATAGGCTCCGGAATTCGAGCCATCGGACGCCCAATATTCACCCCCGCCAAAACAGATCATGGAAAATAAAACTTTTCCGGATGAATCCAGCAGGGCAAAACCCATATTGGAATCCGCCGTGCTGGGATTGGTATTAGCAACAGTCGTACTGGTATTGCCATTATCGAGGCTTAAATCTGTGGTAAATGTTTGCCCGGCGGCAAGCGCGGAACTAAAGGAGCGCGTTGCGGTGGTGATATCGGTGTTCAGGCCGGTGTCACCGCCCGTGCCGGGATAAACATAAATATCAAACGCCGGTGTGGAGGTCGTTGTGCCCGTTGGAGCGGGGATACCGGCATTCGTGCCGACAAAACTGCCGCCGCCCCCACCCTGTCCGGCAGCGCCGGTATACGTGTAATTCACGTTCCATGCACCAAAGCCGCTTCCAAAATTACTGCCATTAAAGCTGCCGGAATAGTTAGCGGCACTATCGCTGGCGAACACGGTGGCATGAGCGGATTGTGCACCGATTCCCGCCGCCGCGGCGGCTAATAAAACTCCCGATAGTAATAATTTTTGATTCAACATAAAACACTCCGATTAACAGGTTCATAAAAAAGTATGAAAACGACGTTTCAATGCAGCGTGATCGCTACGTTCTTAATAATTTCATTTTCTCGCTCCTTTCTTTGCCGATATTTGCATCACCTGGCAATGCGCTCTATTTTTCAGATATCAATATCTTTTTATCCGCTTCTCCGCCGATTGCCACGGTGATTGAAGCCGCGTTTTCAGGGATCCGGTTTTCCGCGATTTTAACTGTCTTGCGGGACGGCCTTTTTAAAATGATGCCCCGGAAGCGTGCGCAGGTGTACGCCCAGGGCTTGTGGCTTAACACCGCAAAACCCACCTGCTGCATCAAAGTATGAGTCGGCATGGCCAGCGAACCGGCCTTTTTCCATGCGCCGGTGCCGGTATGATAAAATCCGATCACTGTGTTACCGGTGCGCACCAGCTTTAACCGCACGGGGAATCCGGAAATCGGGATCATTTTCTGTGTCGTATCCGCGCCGTTGGCGGCCCGACATGTCCAAGCCACCATCTTTCCGGGAATGGCGTTGATCATCGCAAACGCTGAATTGGGTTGCTCGGAGGCTCGGAGCATCAGCCCCGCTTTTGCCCATTGACTGCTTGGCAACAGTTGCACCAACGTCGCGGCAAAAGAAAATTCGCCCGATGCCGGGTGGAATAAGTAGTGGAATGAATCATGATGGTTAAAAATATCCGCACCGCTGCCATACACCGCCAAGTACGCCTTGGTGAGCTTTTGGCCACCTGGTCTGGCACCGCCAATGTCGGACTGATGCCACGATCTTAAGGCGATTCCATGGGGAATGTGCGTTGGCAGCACGGGGGGCGGCGCGATATATGGAAGATCCAGCCGGGGGGCGTGGGGGCTGGTCATGGCAGCTAACAACGGCCTGTTGATCGCCAGAGGAATCGTCCCCATAGACTTGAAATAAGCCAATATTTTCGCTTCACTGCTGTGTCGTACGGAAATACTCGGCACGTTATTGCGATTGGACACCATATACCAGGAATTATCCGTTGCGCCGCCCTGCGGCTTAATGAGTTTATAACTCCACATGGTAGCAGCCCACCCCTCCGAGGCGAAGGTGTCGTAATCTTTCCGCATCATCGCGGCTCCCCCGCTCTGATTCAGCACCACATTAAATTCCCCGACATAAAAGGGCACCTTTGCTGATTTGAGAAAAGTTTCCATGGTCGGCACCCGGCGTTTAATAAACCAGGCCATGGTTCCCAAACCGGGCTGATCTCCAAATAATCCCGGATAAAAGTGTGAGGTGTATGCCACCTGCTTCCAACCATGGGAAGCGGGACTGCCCCAGAAGCGCACTGAACCGGAAAGCAGATTGGGCATAAACATGATGTGACGATGATCCACCGCACGGACCGCATTATAAATGCGCGGCATTAGCGCCAGGAGTTTGGCGGCCATTTTTTGATGAAAATTGCCGTAGGGTTCATTTAGCAGATCATAGCCGGCAACTGCGGGGTTTCCATGAAAATGTACCGCAATCGCCCGCCACAAATTGATTGTGCGTTGCTGATCCACTTTACTGGACCAGAGTTTATCCCGCTTGATCCGGCCGGTCGGACCATCAATGCTTTGCCGTCCGGGTGCGGCGTGCATATCCAAAATGGCATACATATGATTTTGCGCCGCCAGATTCACCGCCCGATCGAGCCAGTAGAACGCGCGGCGTCGCATCGCGTAGGGCGGTGTGGTATGCTCCAGAAGCTGATAATTAAAAGGGACACGCACGAGATTAAAATGAAATCTGCGGATGAGTTTGAAATCCCGATTGCGGATGAAATTAGCCCGGTAGGTCTGCATGAGATGGTGCTCGGCGGAATTGCCGAAGCGCTTTTTGAAAATCTGTTCCACTGAATACTGGTCGGGATATTTCCAAGCCTGCATCCATGGTTCAAACAGCAGCCAACAACCCAGATTGCAGCCGCGCAAAACCAGCGGCTTGCCGTCAGCGATAAAGTGCGTGCCGGAAGCACTCACGAAAGGCAGCGGCCGCAGGGCCATCACCGGGTCGGCGGCCCGTACCTGTAAACCAGCGCCCAAAGTGGTTATCAGCAGCGCACTGCAGGCCATGGCGTGGATGGTTAAAGCTTTTATAATCGGCTGTCGCATGAATAATGAGTCCTTCAGCGGAAAAGCATTCCCGCTCGGTGGTTTTTAGAATTCTCGCTACGCGCTGCAATTACACGACGTCGGCATTACGGCTCACCGATTTGCCACCATGGAACCGACCATCCATCCGTGCAGAATTTGGTGTAGCCGAAGGAAGTTGTGGTATTCGCCTGGCCATTGGCCAGCAGGTAAAAATTACTTTGCAAAGTGGAATATTTGACGAGATCCACGTGTCCATCGACGTAATTCACATTGATCCATGGATCGGGCTGATTGGGATGATGCGGGAAATCATCAGGTGCCCAGTTGCTGTAAACTTCGTCAAACCAGAGTACCGCCTGAGCAGAGTCACTTACGTCCGTGCTGCGCGTGCCGGCTGCGATCCAATCGTTGTAAAAATAATCCACCGATCCGCTGGAGAGCAGGAACGTTTCATTGCCGCCCTGCTTGGCCTGCACCGCCGGATCAATAAACACCGGATACGTGCCCTTCCAATTATCTCCGGTAGACGTGTTGTAATAATTCGGATTGGAAGTCGAAAGTTGCGGGCGATCCGTCAAATACGGAATCATGACGTTCTGAACGTATGGCGTGCGCCAGGGGGCCGAATCAGGCTTTCCCGTGGCATAACCCCCGGTCAGGTACTGAAAACCCGGATTGGGGGCGTAGTAGAGATCCCACCAATTGTTGAGCATTAAGGGCAGGATACCCCGATTTGAGCCGGTGTATTCCAGCGTGGCCTGCCCCAGGGACCTTAGATTCGCGCCACAGGCTACGTTATAGGCCGCGGCCTTGGCCTTGGCTAACGCCGGCAACAGCAACGCGATCAGTACCGCGATGATGGATATGACCACCAGCAGTTCGATAAGCGTGAACCCCGGATTCGCCCCTGGGTAACCCTTGAAATTTGCGCGACGTTTCATGGTCGAACCTCCTGAAAAAACTTCCAAAACAAGACAGGTATGGCCTGACAGGCGATCCTCATACGATCGTCACGAGCCTCTGCAAACCATCTGAACCTAAGTCTACTACCGCCGGCATTCCTTCCGCTAGGTGTAAATGCGCAAAAAATTTAAGGTAATGCGACAGTCCGGAATTCCCATATAATGCCCCGATATAAGGACGCGCGCACCCATGGAGACCCGTCATGGATCATGAACCTGTCGTCGCCATTCTCGTGGACTATCTTTCTCATTATGGCCGCAATGTCATTCTGGGCGTTGGGCGATATTTGCGAACGCATGAACGCTGGACCCTGGCCGGTGAGCCACGGCGCGTGGTGGCTCCAATCGGCAATTTGAGAACATGGCGCGGCGACGGGGTTATTGCGCAAGTATGGGACGATCGGAGGCGGGATAAGGTGCTGGCTATGAAAAAGCGGGGCATTGAAGTTGTGGATGTCGGCGGCGTTATTCCGGGCCTTCCGTTGCCTCAAGTAACACCGGATGATCAGGCCATTGGCACCATGGCGGCTGATTATTTTATAACGCGCGGCTTTCGCAGGCTGGCATTTTCCGGACCGGCCGGACATGCCGCCGCGGACAAGCGTCTGAAAGGGTTTTCGCAGCGCGCCGCGTTGGCGGGTGCGACGGTTTCAGTTTTTGAGCCGCGCCGTCTGCATCGTTATGCCGGCGGCACGGAGGCAGATGTCGGCGAACTGGGGCAATGGGTGCAATCCATGCTTAAGCCAATAGGTGTATTAGGTTGGCATGACGGGCGCGCCCGGCAAATTGCTGACGCCTGTTATCGCATTGGCGCACGCGTGCCGGAAGACGTTGCGATTGTTGGAGTGGATGATGATGAAATAAATTGCGAATTAGCGGATCCGCCTTTATCCAGCATTGCCGTTCCCATTGAACAGATTGGGTATCGGGCGGCAATGCTGCTGGCGGATTTAATGGGGGGCAGAAAAACTTCCGCAATGTGCATAGTGGTCCCGCCGATTGGTGTTGTTACACGCCGGAGTTCGGACAGTCTCGCCATTGAAGATCCGGAACTGGTGGAAGTTATGCGGGTCATTCGCAATCATGCCCGTAAGCCTCTAAGCGTCAAGGAACTTTTGCGAATCGTTCCGATGTCGCGCAGGAATATGGAACGGCAGTTTCAAAAGCTCGTCGGTCATTCGCCCCATGCGGAAATTGAGCGCGTGCATCTGGAACAGGCCAAGCGGCTGCTTGCCGAAACAGATTGGCCGCTGCCCCGCATTGCGACCGAGTCCGGCTACAACAGTCACGAACATTTTACCCATACGTTCCGCAATAAAATCGGCGTGGCACCCGGTGCCTATCGCCGCCGCTACCGCGATCAACGCGCCTTGCCGTCCAGGAGCCTGTCCGAGTAATGGCCGGGTTGCGATCCCGGCGCGCCGGGACGATTTTTGGCAGCTTGGGCAACGTCGCGTCGCAGAGCACCGTGGTGATAACCCGGTGGTTGGTTGGCGGCACTGGATCAACCACCGGATTATCATCCGGTGCTCGACAAATAGCCGCGACGATGGCGTACCTCAACATGATGCTACAGCCGCGTCGCCGAGGGAGAACAAAAACAAGCACGCCGCCCTGCGGGTGGTGGAATCGGCGGCCTTATGAAATTCCGTGCCCGATTTGCGGCGCAGAAATAATGCCCCGCTTTGCGTAAGCGGGGCAGATGAATCGGGAATGCCTTGGGGTTGAGAATTAATTCCCACCGGGTTGGTTGGGCCAATAGAAATACCAGCCCGCCCAGTTATAGTTCCAGACATTGAGATAGCTGTTGCTGCCGGTGTAGCCGGAAAACAGGGACGGGCGACCATTCAGCGGCGGCATGTGCGCCATGGCCCAGTTGTACGGCGTGAGAGTATTGGAATTAGCACCTGTTGAATAATCATAAAAGGTGGGGTAGCTGATACCATTGACATGGCCGTCGGCATAGACAATATTCTGGAATGACGGCACATCCGGATTGCTGTAACTTGGGTGATTGATCAGATACATATTGCCCTGTCCGCTCATCGGTATGCCGTTTTGCTCCTGATTATTACCGCCCCAGGCCACAGCATCGGCGGCCAAAATGGATTGGGGTGAATCTTGATCCGTTGTAGCCGGCTCATTAATACGATTTCCCCATGTCGGCGTTAAATTGCCGTTATAACCGCTGGTTTCAACCATTCCCTGACCGCCGAACAGTGAACCGCTTGGCAAGCTGGTGGTCAACTGCGCGAAGCTGTTTCGCGTGCGATCAACTGTTCCGCCGACATACATGTAAGTATTGGTAATCCAATAGCCCCAGTCGCCCGGCTGATCGCCGGCATAAAGCGTGTTCTGGAAGTTGGAACTCGGACAAACCATCCAGGATGCTAATCTTACATACGTGCTGGGCTTGGGGGCCCCGCTTAAACCGTTGTTCAATCCCCAGGTTGTCGGATCATAACCTGTGAAACCCCAGTTACTGGAGTTGAGGCCTGAAATGTAAGGAATTTCCATGCCGCTTAGCGCACTGGAGACCGGATTATTAAAGCCGGACATTTCCGTGGTTACTCCGGTACCGCCGTATTGTAAAAACGTGGCATAAGGTGTGCCGAACCGCCGCCAGTCAGCACCATATTGGCTGTTATTTTCATCGACGGGATCATTATTAAGGATCAGGGGAAAAATGCACCCGTTGACCGGGTCCTGGGAAATCCCATATTTAGGAAACGAAGTCTGGGCGTTGCCGTTGCCGAAGCCCCACGCCGCGGGAAAGAATCCTTTATGATCCTTGGCAAAAAGCAGGGATGCCTGGCCCCATGTCAGCAGATTGGCGGCGCAGGATGTGCGATTGGCCAACTCACGCGCCTTGCGCATGGCCGGCAGAATAATTGCGATTAACAGTAAAATGATCGTTACCGTCACCAGAATTTCAATAAGAGAAAATCCACGTTGTTTTCGCAGCCTGAACATAAAACCTTTCTCCTGTCATGCGTCCGGGTGATCAGACCCGTCCGGTGCTGTCACCGTATAGCGGGCTCGCCGATAGCGGTTTCCCACCCTGTTCTTCGGATGCTTGCAAACAGACGCTGAAGGGATAACTCAATAATGGACGTTCGCTTTGGAGTCTGATAATTTCCTTACAACAAAACCCCCCGGTCAGGCGTTATACTAAGAGCCTGCGACCCGGGTGGACCGCGGGCAACGGGTGTACAGAGGTGTAATTGTTTCGGGGTGTCAGCGATGACCGCGATGAGTCCAGCCGGGGCGTTACCTGAAGATTTTCATCACATCCTCCAGAAACTGGAGGAAGCGGGCAACCGTTTCCGCGCTGCCATGTTTATCGGAGCGTTGGCACGGTTTGCGGCGCTGGTGGTGCCCGTTACAGCGGGCGCGCTATTACTGGCAGGCGTCATCGGCTCTCAGGTTGGAGCATGGGCCGTGTGGCTGCTGCTGGCGGCCATACCAGTTGCAATCGCGGCGGGTTACTGGTGGTTCCTGCATGAGATGATCTGGAAACGACCGGCCTATGGACAGATCGCCCGCTGGGTTGAGGAGCAGGCGACAGCACAGCAGTTGCCGCTGGACAATCACTTTATCAATGCCGTTCTTCTGGCGGATGAGTTTGAAAAACTTCCACCAGCCGCCGCGGGCCGCACGGATACCCGTCGCGTGCTGATTCCGCAGGTGCTTAAGGAAATCAGCAGCAGTATTGAAACTCATAATCTTTTGGAAATTGCACCGTGGCGGCAGCAACGCAATGTCTGCCTCCGGGCGGGGGTCATTATCCTCGCCTGCGCATTACTGGCCCTGCTTTTTCACGGTCAGATGTCGCACGGCCTGGCAGTACTTTCCGCACCGGGGCACTTTGTGCCCATGCAGGGGGCCGCACAAATAGTGGATGTCCAGCCGGGTAACGAAACTGTTCTGGCGGGACAGCCGGTGGATTTCATGGCGCGCATCAACACACCGGGCCACAAACTTGTTGCCACGACATTATTTCTGCATTTTAAAAGCGGTGTTCGAAAAAAGGCGGCCATGGTGGCCTTTGGCCGCAATTACAGCACGTTCCGCTTTCATCTGGGCAGCGTCGCGGAGAATTTAACGTATATGGTGCAGGCCGCCGGCACACAAAGCCTGAAATATAATCTTACCGTTCTGCCCAAAATTACCCTTAAGCACTATCAGATTCAGGTTACCCCTCCCGCCTACACGCAGACCGCACCGCGAACCATCACCCTTTCCGGAAAGGCATTTAATGCCGCTGCCGCGTCCGTGGCGGTTCCCTTTGGCAGCAAAATTACCCTGACGGCAACACTGGATCACACAGTTATTGGGGCCTCAGCGCTGGTGGAAGTGCGCGGTGGAAAAATCATTTCGGCGACCAGCGAAAATCAGAAAACATTCTCACTGTCTTGGATTGCGGATCAGAGTGTACATTATAATTGGCTGATTAATGACTCGCACGGGAATGCTCTGCAACGATTTCCCGCCTCCTCCACATCCGCACCCGACCGAATTATAGTTCGTGTAACGCCAGATGCTCCGCCGATGGTGCACGTTCTGGTGCCCCACAAAGATGTTTTTGCGCTTCCCGGCGCAACGATTGCTATGCAGGCCAAGGCCACCGATGACTATGGCCTGACCGCCATGACCTTGCAAACCGCCGTTGATGGCGGCAAATTTACCGCTTTCCGCCAATGGCAGATTCCCAACGCAGAAAACGGCAAACCCGCCACCGCGTGCACCATTCGGGAGTTATTCGCACTTCCCGCCGATACCTATCACCTGGGCCAAAGTGTACATTACCGCTTTACAGCCACGGATAATCGGCAGATCACCATCGGGCAGGCGCAGTATGGGCCGCAGACTACGTTTGGACGCATCTACAGCATCAAGCTGCAAACCTCGGCAATTTCTGCCATCAGTCGCAGCCGCTGGGCTCGCCTGGAACAGCGCCTGGAAAAAATGCTGGCGCAACAGCAGGGGTTAATTATTCTGGCCAACGGCATTCACCTGCTGCCGCCACTACCCAGCGTGCATAAAACCGCCTCCGCAGTGGCGGCTGGACAGGGGAATTTGCGGCAATATATGGAAAGCACGTATAAACATTTCCCATTCATCCATTCCATGGACACCATTGAGCAGGCGCTGCACGTGATTGTGCATGGGGACGCGACCGTGGCTATTGCCCGTGCCGATGATCTGGGCCTGGTGTCTGATGCCGGCGCGGTGCCGCTGGAATTTCAAAAGCTTCACACGCATGAACTCAATATCCTTAATGCGATTAAGGCATTGCTGGCCATGGCCGGGGCGAAAGCCGGCGGCGTGGATTCTGTGGTATCGCATCAGGGTACCAATTTTCCTGATCAGGGCCGGGAACAATGGCGACAACTGGCGCTGGCCTTGAAGAAATTGGAAAAGCAGCAGCGCGGTGTGATGAACACTTCCATGAAGCTGGCGCAAAAACCCATCAATCAATTTGACGCCAAGGATAAACATGAACTGCTTAAAGCACAGGCCCTGGAAGATAAATGGTCCAAGTTCCTCAACCAGAAGCTGGTCAATATGAGCAACCTTACGGAGCAGGATCAGGCCAATGCGTCATTAAAAGATGACCTCGCCCAGATGAACGTGGATTTGGCGATGGCCAAAGGAGCCTTGGCGGCCAAAGCCATTAAGATCGCCACGCCGCTGGAGCAGGAAGGGCTGGAAGATGCCAAGAAGCTTTCTTCCAATATTGAAAAGTGGCTGCTGCAAAAGCCCGACACCACCAAATGGGAAATGGAAGAACCCGTCACCCAAAATGATGTCCCGGTGCCGCCGCTGCCGGCACAGCTTTCCGATATGATCGGCAAGCTGCTGCAACATGAAGAAGACCTTACCA
>JAKAZF010000502.1 GCA_021826605.1 Planctomycetota bacterium
GCGGTTCTAACGCAGGTGTCTGGTCGCATATCGGGTCATGTGTTGACTGAAAAGCCACTGTTGCAACTGCTTGTCCGCGGCCGGTCGTAATGATCAGCGATGGATGAGAATGCCAACATGGCGGCTGCCCGTATTAACTGCGACAGCATTGGGGGGACGGGAGACGTATATCCGGCCCTGGCGGTATGCGCATTTAGAAGTTTGGGTGTCCCTCCGCTTCGATCCGGTTTGCTCATCGGCAGGCGGCGTACGCATGGCTTGGAACCTTCGCAGTTGCCAACAGGCAAGATGTCTGCGTTAGCGGCACATCTCAGTTTCCGGTTTCCTGGTTGCCGGGTAATATCAACAACGGCTGAAAGCATGTCGCCAAACACATGTAAGTGCTGTCCTGTACAGGGCTTATCAAAGGTGGATAAGTTTTATTGCTTTTCCCCATTGACTTGCCACTACGAAAAGTATAAAACAGTTATCGGTCAAAGGAGTGGCCGAGGAGAAAAGCATGTTGAAGCTGCCCATGATAATCTTTTCAAAGAACTGCCGTAACTGGCAGGATCCAGGGAATTTTGATTTTGCCGCTAACTGGTGGCGGTAATTATTTGACTGAAAGGCACAGCGCCGGACTTCCGGCCGCATGGTTCCGATTGGTTTGTGCCAATCGCCGGTCGCGAAATTCCGTAAACGATGAAATGTGGGCCGCACACTGGGGCAATTGTAAATATTGCGCGTAGCCTGCGACACGAGAAAGGAGGCTGTGATGGGTACTGACAGAAAATCTGCTACCTCTGCTGGAACATTCATCATGGTTCAATGTGAGCATTGTGGGAAAGAAATCAGCAGCCATGAAATTCGATACATCTGGCGTAAGCAGGCCATGTGCAGAGATTGCTGGTGCAAATTGGCCGACGATTTGACGGCGATCAATCGAAGGGCCACCGCCGCCCATGAGCACTTCAGCAATCTTGCGATCATGCTCGTGGGATACTCTTTAGTCATTATGGGCGTCATCACGGCTATGGTGGCCATCTTTGAATACTGATAACCCCCGCGTTATCGTGCCAAAACCGGCGGCTTCAAGAATCTCTCGCCACACCCATGCGACCTGTGCGATGGTGCACATGAACGATCCCGGAATCACTCCCGGCAGGCAATCCTGAGACACCTGCGACAGTGTACAAGTAAGAACGGCTGAACAATGTCTCAGGCGATACCAGCCGCGAAGCATTTCCATCCACCCTTCATGAACCCCCCGCCCCGCGCGCACCGCTCGTGGGGCAAACCAAAACGAATGAAAGAACGTCTACTGCTGATGACACGGGCACAGAATGGATTGTGTGGCATTTATTCATCGATAAGAATAGATAAACAAAATAATTTAATGTTTGCGGATAATCTCTTCCGATAAGCTATTGCAGTTATTTGCCTCTCCGTGGGAATCACGTTTTGCCCACCGAGAATGAAGGAACCGCCAGA
The DNA here is from genome assembly GCA_021826605.1 of Planctomycetota bacterium. The sequence goes on from JAKAZF010000502.1 coordinate 1,471, forward strand.
GCGGTTTATGAGCATACGGGGGAAACGCCCAGTTTGAATGCACGAATCAAGGCTTCACCGCAATGTAGCGGATGAATCCGGGAGTTTAGCGGGTTAAGGCCCGTGATCGTAAGGGGATATTCTATGCTGCATCGGATGAAATCAGAAGGAACTGGAAAAACATACGCGCGCCGGAAGGTACTGGCGCTTGCGGCAATGGCCGTGGCGGCCACAGCAATACGCGCGGTCGTCGTGCAGGCGGATACCACGGCGACATGGACGGGGGCGAACAGTGCTTCCAACAGTTACTGGAATAACACCGCCAATTGGAGTCCCGCGACCGTTCCCAATAATAATTTGCCGACCACCGGTACGATCTACGATGTTACTATCAACACCAGCGGCGGCAGCATTAATCATGCCGATCTCTCCGGCTTTTCGCCAACGATCGCCTATCTTGATATTGCGGCGGGAGACAGTATATATAATTCCGGTGGCACCACCGAAACGTTGACCATTGACCCCTCCACCATGGGAACTGCAACGGGTTCAGTTATTGATGGCAATATCGGCAGCACAGGTAGCCAAATTGTACTTAACTTTGGCAACGGCAATAGCTCCGCCGTCACGTCCACCGTATCCGGCACCCTTACCGGCAATGTGGGCCTGGTAATCGATCAACCGGCCGGTACGGTGGTGCTGAGCAACACCGGCAACACCTATACCGGCGGTACAAAACTCGACGGCGGTACGCTGAGTATTTCCTCGGGCAGTAACCTGGGGTCAGGGGCGGTAACATTCGATGGTGGCACGCTGCAAACCGCCGCGTCGCTCGTCACCGTGGGCAATAATATCGTTTTAAACGGCACGGGTACCATCGATGTCGATGGTCATGGCAGTTTGTTTGAGGGAACGATTTCCGGTGCCGGTGGCCTGACAATCGCTGATTCCTCGTCGACTGGAGGCAGCATTGCATTGACTGCTGCAGAAACATATACGGGTGCCACAGTCGTTGACCCGTCGAACGTATTGGCCCTTGAGAATTCCGGCAGTATTTCAGATTCCAGCGGCGTTACGGTAAACGGCACATCGCTGGCGCCGGGAGAATTGGACATATCGAATATCACCGCGGCCGGAACGTCCATTACGTCCCTTTCGGGAAATGCCTATGGATTGGTGTATCTCGGGAACAAAACATTAACGCTGACCAATGCCTCCGGCACGTTTGCGGGAAACATCTTCGACAACAACAACGGCGGATCGGTAGCGTTGGACTCCGGGACGGAGGTTTTATCCGGCAATAACACCTACAGCGGTGGTACGGCCATCAATGGCGGAACCTTGTCAATCAGCAGCGCTGCCAATCTCGGCACTGGTGGTGTTAGTTTCAACGGCGGTACGCTGCAAACCACGGCGGGCGTGAACCTTGGCAATTCAATTAATGTTAACAGCGGGGGAGGCACCATCGACGGTGGATCGCAAAATGTTAAATTGAACGGCACGATCACGAATACCAGCAGCTCATTGACGCTTCAAGACGGGGTAATTGCTCTCGAT
>JAKAZF010000014.1 GCA_021826605.1 Planctomycetota bacterium
GTTCTTCGTTCACGCGCCAGATCGTGGGTAACGGTTCCACCGCTTTTTTACGCTTGGCCATCCATGGCTCCTTACTTAATACCGGTCATGATTGTAGCGGAAAACCCTCTTTTGAGATAGTTTCTAAGCACTAGCCGCCGCAGCGGCACCTTGAAAGTAGAAAATAGAAAGTAGACCGCAGGGATTGCCTCATCTTGCGACAGCATTTCTTGAGTTCCAGCCCTATGTGCTCTACTGCTCAACTATCACCTGCTCTCCTGCTCCGCGGCAAGGGCCTCCGCTACCTCGTGGTTAATTCCGTCGTCGTAATCGTCGTATCTTTGCGTTCTTTCGCTACTTTGCGGTTAATCCCGTCGCCGTCGCCGCAGCGACAAGGGTCCCGTTGTTCGTTGAAATTAGCCTCTGTGATCTCTGTGACCTCTGTGGCTACGCGCCGTCGTCGCGTCCAACCCTGCGCCACAACCCGGATAATGCTTCACAGTGTCACGGGGCGCTTCAAAACCAGCCACCAAAGGGCGCAATTCAGGGGTTCAAAACCAGCCACTGGTTTTCTGTCTTATAACCCGGTGTCAACGGGCCTGTGACAGATTCTGCCGGGTCTCTCGGGGCCAAATCCTTAACGTTTTAGCGCTGTTGCTCATTATCCCCCTTACTGCAATCCTATAGCCATCCCGACGAATAGTTCAGACCCGCTGAACAACGTCATTGACAAGTAAATAACATGCCGCCACAGTGATCGCGGAAAAGAATCCTGAACAGAAACCCGTTGCTCGGCACTCGTTGAGTGCCCGTGTGTTTCGTTGCTCGCTGCTCGTTAAGCGCAGCGTTTCGTTGTTCGTTGTAGCCAACAGCCCGCGCCGATTCCGCGCCCAAAAAGTCTTCTAACTCCTAACTCCTAACTTCTATCTCCTGAATACTGCCCCCCCCCTTAAAACATCTTGAGCATCTGGAGCACCTTGAACCAAACCCGCTAAAATCAACGCTCCTATCCACATGCTCAACTTGAGCACCTTGCCCCCCTAACTTGGGCAACTTGAGCACCTTGGTCGTCGCATCGATAGCTCAACCCTGTTGTTCGTTGCTCGTTGCTTGTTACAACGAGGCCCCGCGCCCCCATTCTAACTCCTATCTCCTAACTCCTGAATACTTGGCCAACTCCTAACTCCTAAATGCTGGCGGTGCCGCCGCGTTGCAGAAGCGGTCACAGGCCCCTTGGTGGTATTTATGGTGTCATTGAGTTGAACTGGCCAGGCCCGCCGGATACGATCAAATCCATGGATTACAGGAATATCATCACGGTGGAACCTGACAAGCGCGGCGGTAAGCCTTGCATCCGCTCCATGCGCATTACTGTTTATGATGTACTGGAATACCTGGCTGGTGGAATGAGCGAGCGCGATTTAATCAGTGACTTCCCGGAGCTTACCACGGATGACATCCACGCGTGCCTGCAATTCGCGGCAGACCGCGAACGACGGCTATTGAGTATTCCCGCGTGAAGCTGCTGTTTGTTCAAAATCTATCCCACAAACTTGTGTTGCTGATGGGCGATATTTATCCGGGATCGTAGCATGTGAGACTCCTGGATTTGCATCGGGAATCGGACGCGGTTATTTGGTCCTTTGCGAAGGAACACGACTTTATTATTGTCTCGAAAGATAATGATTTCCACCAACGAAGTTTTCTGTACGGTTATCCACCAAAGGTGGTATGGCTGCGATTCGGAAACTGCTCAACGTTGGAAATTGAGTCGTCGCTGCGATCTCACCTTGCGGATTTGGAGGCATTTGAGGTTGACCAACAGGCCGCATTCCTGTCGCTGGGTTAATCCTACAACCCTATCCGGCTGGCCCGTGTTAGCCATTCTCACAAATCACGCGCGTCCCCCTTTTCCGAGTTACGACTGCTCGTCCACAATCCTTTCGAGAGCAGCGATCAGGCGTGGCACATCTTCTTGAAGGACTGCCCACACCATATCGAGATTGATGACGTCGTATCCGTGAATTAACCGGTTGCGCAAGCCGATGGCCTCCCGCCAAGGTACCTGCGCATATTTGAGCCGATAGTCCTCTGGGATGCGCGTCGCGGCCTCCCCCATGACCTCCAGGAGCCGCATCACGGATAGGTTTAGCATTCGATCGCTGTCCAGATCGGCGCGTGTTCGGCCACGAACCATCGTCGTTGCTTCGCGAGCGTGGTCGAGCATTTGCCTGACACACACCAATGGATCATGCCGCGACATAGATCGGCTCCGCTTCGTCGAGCACGGTCTGCCGGAAGTAGGGGCTTAAGTCCGCGGCGGTATTCAGGTCCACCCGCCGCCCGATGATGGATGACAGTTGATCCTGCATGGCAAAGAAGGCCAGCCCCGGCTGATGGCCAGGCTCGAATTCCACCAGCACGTCCACATCGCTTGCGGTAGTGAAGTCATTCCGTAGGACGGACCCGAAGAACGCAAGGCGACGAATATGGCTCCGCCGGCAGAACGCCGCAATTTCACTTCTCGGTATGTCGAATCCAGCAACCATGCCACGCACCTATTTCTACTGCGAACAAATATAACCGCGTACCACGCGTTGGCCAAGAGGGCCTTGAACTAACGGCACCGCACCAGCGTCGCCTCCTCCGCCAGCAGGGCGGCTTGCAACTCTCCGCCCTCTAATAACCAACGCGCTAGCGTTGGCGCGATGACACTTGAAAGCGAAACCGGGATGTGATCAGTCAATCCGGAACCGATTGTGACTGCCCCGAATACTCATGCGCGGATGTCCCCATCGTCGGTGCCCCTGCGGACCCACTGGCGGGGTACGCTCGTCGCGAGATCCTTGCCAGCGGCCAGAATCCCTTCGCCATATTTGTGCGTGTTAATTCTTGACGGCCCCTTGGCGTCGAATTATGATCCGCGCCAAGTTATTAAAAGTTTTGGCGGCCCATGCTTTTCCCCGACGTGGGCTTGGCGGAAAGCATTTCTTGGCATGAAGGGATCAGGTTATTTTTTCGCAATGCCTTAGTTATTTTCGGGCATGGCAACTTTGGAACATTCTCTTGCCGCGAAAATTATCAGCAGATTAACCGGCCAAAGCGGCATGATCTGAAACATGATCTGGTCATGACGGCGATCCGATGCGATTCAACGACCAACGAAAAACAGAAATCTCCTCCTCCTGCCTCCGCTTCCTCTTGTGCATTCAACGTCTTGCAGGTTCCAGTGAGGACGGAGTTGGAATAAGGAATGGCAGGTTTTCCCGTCGAGACAAATAGCAGCGCCTGCGTTTCCGCGGCATGCCGGGTGCGAGATGCTTCATTCCAGGTTCAAGGTTCCAGATTCCTTGCGTGCCCGCCCGCGGCACGCTCAAACGCATCCGCGACCGTGTGATACACGTACTGGTTCGGGGTGTAGAGCTGCCAGAATTTTCGCGCATCGACATGCAGGGCGGTACTGATGGCGGCGGCTACCGCGGGGCTGCGCGACACGCCGCTGTTGCAATGCACCACGATCAGGTCCACGTCATGCTCGTGCTTGCGCACAAAATCCCGAATCTGGTCCGCCTGCGCCGATGTCATAGCTTGAACCTCCCCCGGCAACTCCAGGCTCGCACCTGGTTCCGCATCATTAAAGGCCAGGAACAAGATATTCCGCAGGCCGGGTTGCGGTTTAACCTTCGCCCGCGGCTGATCGGCATCATGAATGGAAATAACAACATACCTACCCGGCACCACAATGCCGCGTTCAATCGTCTTGCGATCACAAACCATCAATTCCATTGCCACCCCTGAATTCGACCTCCGAATTTAACGCGACCATGGCGGAAAGGGCAAGTCCCACGGAATCGGCGAGGACGCACGACGTTGATTCACAAGGAAGCGGAGGTAAACGGAGAGAGCGCGGACGAACCCCCAAAAGCCTGTTGCAAGTCGACGGCAATCGGCTATGATTGTTCGTGCTAAGTTAGGTAGGCGACCTAATAAGAGAGTGGTTCAATGAGACGGAAAATACATAATATTCCGCAAGCGTTTCCCTACCAAGGCAGCAAACGCAAGCTTGCGCCGGCAATTATCAAATTCATTCCTGAATCAGCTCACCGACTGGTCGAGCCCTTTGCCGGCTCTGCCGCCATCTCCGTCGCAGCCGCATTCGCTGGAAGCGTAAACGAATTTTGGCTCAATGATGCCCACGCGGCGCTGATGTCTCTTTGGCACCGGATTATCCACGATCCGGATGGGTTGGCCCTCGATTACATGACCCTGTGGCAATCCCAGATCGGCCGCGAAAGAGATTTCTACAATCAGGTGAGGTTGGACTTCAACGCTTCTCAGAAGCCGGAACTATTGCTATTTTTACTTGCCCGGTGTGTAAAGGCTGCGATTCGGTACAACCGCCGGGGCGAGTTCAACAATAGTCCCGACCACCGACGCAAAGGAATGATGCCCGGTACGATGCAGCAAACCCTTCGCCTCGTCTCCGAAGCATTAGGGCGTGGCACAAGGTTGACATCAACTGACTACAAGCAGGTTCTAGCAAAGACCACCAGGAGTGACTTTGTTTTCATGGACCCTCCGTACCAGGGCGTCGCCAAGCAGCGGGACAACCGCTACATATCGGGTGTTGATTTTGATGAATTCGTGTGTGAGCTGGAATCCTTGAACAAGCGGGAGATTCCCTTTGCCGTGAGCTACGACGGGCGCACCGGTGATAAGATTCACGGCCAAAAGCTGCCGGATCATTTGCAGTTGTATCATGTGGAAATGCTGGTTGGGCGTTCCACGCAAGCGACGCTTCTTGGACGTTCGGAAGACACCTTTGAATCAGTCTATATTTCCCATCACGCGCAAGTGGCGCAACGAGCAGGAGCGAGGCCGGTCAAGTCCAGGCCCACGGAATTGCTGTTTGCCTAATCTCTGATTTTTTCCCGCAGGGTCTCCTTGATGAATAGCGGAAGACTTTTTTTATAATTCCGGGCCAGTTCTAATAACGCTTCGTAATCACTTATCTCGTCGCCGACCCAGATGACCTCAATCCGACGTCTTTTTTTCATGGCGATGTGATCATAATTTTCCGGTGAGGCCCAGAAACATCGCCGACAAAGTGCCGGATTCCTCGTTTTCATCCAATTCTCGCAATGCTCACAGGACCAGCTTTTTTGCCGCTGAATCGGCAACGATATCAACATAAAGTCGCCGGGGTTCTCTTCAGGAGCACCGGTATCCCCGGAAATCTGATACGGGACCCGGTGGTCAACCGAAAGGTAGCGCGATTCAAAACGCTCGCCGGTGATTGCACAACAACCGTTTTGCGCATCGAGCATTTTCAGCTTGAAAGCCTTTGAAAACACCCTTCTCCCTCCAATCTTGTGCTCTTCAACATCGTCAGGATTCCCAAATCGATAAAGGGCCACACTCCGCCCGTCTGGTCCCTTAGTGCGGTCGGTCACCAAGGGAATGCCTTGCTCCCTCACATCACGAGCCGCCCGCGGTGGATGGTTATAACCATACTGATCCTTGAGTTCCTGGCTGGTTACAAACCCGTGCTTAACAATATGATTGACCACCGCCAAGGGGCGCTTTCCACGAACCTTCTTTAGCTGCTCCAGAATCCTCGGGTCGATCTTCATTCCAAGAGATTAACATGTGCTTAGCCCCCTGGCCAGTTGTGGACGTCCTCGCTTTGGCCAAGGCCGAGGAACTGAAACGGTGACGTGATTATTTAATCTGGAATTAATTGTGACAGCCCGGAATACCCATGCGCAGACTTCCCCATCATCGGTGCCTTCACGGCACCCCCTGGCGGGGTACGCTCCTCGCGAAAGTTAACAGCGACAGCCGCCCACTAAATGCGGGGTTTGCGGCGGGCTGCGGCCTTGCGGATCAGGTTGTTGTATCTTTGCGTGGCCTTCCGGGCGATAATGCCCGCAGGCATCTCGCGGCCAACATGTGCCGCAACGTGCGATGCGGGATGGTCCGGTCGGCCGCCCACCCAAGGGTTCACGATTGCGTCGGCCATCGCCTCGCCTATGATTGCAAAATGTCGCGTATTGCGGGTCGCCAGCGTTAACTTATGAACCAATGCGGTGGCAGCCAGCAGGGCGTCCATTGGTTCCATGGCGCGCCCGCGGTTCTCACATTGCGCTACCACGATTCCCCAATGCTGGGCAACGCGGGCATCAATGGGCAATATTCTGCCTTCAAATCGATCGGGCAATGCTTCGGACAGCCAGATATGCAGGCGGGAGCGTTTAGCACCCGTCGGCAACTTTTCCACGCCGTGATGCAGCTCCGCAAGCGTGACCACGCTGATATAAAGCGAATCTTCAGAAATTCGGTCCAGCCATGAAATCACCGCTCTGCTGGGATCGCGCCTCGCCAATTCCGAAATTACATTTGTGTCCAGCAGAAAGTTCATAAATCAGTTTTCCGCCATTTTCCTCTCAAACGTCGAGGTTTCAGCCCCGAAGCCCGAAGGGGCGAGTTCATTAGAAAGTCGGTCAGGCTCTCGGATCGCTTGGCCTTGGCCTCCCAATCCCGCACAGAGGCCACGACAACCGCGGGTCGGCCATGCCGCGTCACGGTCTGCGGCCCCTGCGAGTTGGCCTGTTCCAGTAGCGCGCTGAATTGTGACTTGGCGGTGGCCACGGGCCAGTAGTGCGTGTGTTTCATATTATTGTGCTCCATAGTTAAACCAATATGACTATAACAGTCATAAATAGAATGGCCGTCAATATCCATCGCTGCGTCAGTGTTATTTCGGGCCTGTGACAGTTTCTGCAAGTCCAAACCATTGGTGACTTCGCGGTCTGCCTGAAGGGGCCTCCGAAAATACACAAACCGCGGCCTGTCTTTCTGTCGTGGTAGCAAAACGCCATTGTACTCATGGTTCATTACTTCATGATGTATTATGGCAAACCTTTTCGTGGAAAGTTTATTCGCATTTAGTATCGGGGTGGGATATGATCTGACCCTATGGTTAGTCACTTGTGTGGCAGGCTGAAATGCCGTGAATGGTTTCCGAAAGGCTGCGGACCGTCGTGAGGAGATGAACGCGAGTGGACCCGACTATACAGGTTGCAAATATTCTTTTCCCAATTCTGGTATTGGCGGTATGGCTTTTAATATGGTCGTCCATCTGCCGGCACCTGCAGGGGTGCTTCCAAGGCGTCCCGCATGCATACAGAAAGCTCCGCCCGGGACTCGTCTGGTTGCTGCTGATTCCGGGGATAACCGTCATCTGGACTTTCGTTGTTTTTCCAGCACTGTTCCGAAGTTACCAGTGCTGCCTTCGCGCTATGGGGCAACACTATACCGCGATATTCGACCAGACTATCGCGATCACTTTTGGAGTTGTGTCAGCGTATGTGACGGCGGCAGGTGTTTTGGAGCCTGGCCAGATTACACGCTGGGGATATTGGGTAATCTGCAGCCTGGTACTGCTTGGTGTCATTTTATTTCGCAACAGTCGCCTTCGAGAGCGAGCGCAGAAGGCGATCACGGCTTCAAGCCCAGCGCCCACGGCTCAGATGTCGGCGGAAGAATAACGGGTGCCGATTATTGTTCGGTTTCCGCCTAAACCCTGCTTGGTAGGGTGGGCTTCCATCGGCGGTGGGTAAACGGGATTATCGTGCCGCGGTGGGCACGTTGCGCTTATTTAGGATTGACTCGGTCGTTTTTGAGACGGTGAATTCCACTGATCCTACAGCCTTTTCCTCGGGGGACTTCCCATGGAGCATTCCATTCCATCAGAGATACAGCTTTCACAGACCAAGGGGAGCGTTACCTACCAGTTCCCCAAGCGGACGCTGCGCAACACGAGACAGGTATACAAAGCCCTTATGATCCTGGCGGTCTTGGGGGCATCGTCCATTGTGGCGGCGTATTTGCTGCACTGGCCGATTATCGCACTCTACACCGGAGTGGCCCTTGGTGGACTATTTATTGCGATGGCGGCAACTTTGCAAACGGCGCATCCCCGGTTGTCGATCCACGGCTCCAAACTGGTTGCCAAGCGATTCATCGGTGCCGGTGCCCCTCCCGCCAAGGTTCCGGCGAGCGAGATTTTGTGCCTGCAGGTAATTCAGGATACCTCTTTTAGTACTCTCCCGCCGTCGGGCGGACCACCATTGGATAAAAAGGCGATCGACGCATATTTGAGCAACGGCACCTTGATCGCTACAGTCAGAACGCACGCCCCCGTGATCCTCGTTTCCGGATATAAAAAGGAATGGTTACGCGCTGTCGCGGATGATGTTGCAGATCGTATGGGCCACCCCGAGTGGGTCGCGCAGGAAGCTCGAACTGCGCCGGTGGTACAGACGACCTCGGCAGCCGCCATCGGTATAACCCCTGCGACGTTAGATTACCCCAAACCCAGCGCCGACGCACGGGCCACATTTGTGGAACTGCCCGGCTTACTTTCCATTGAGTTTAAACGATTCACATCGGCTTGGACATTTAGCTCGATGGCGGCGGCACTGCTGATCTTCCTGCCATTTAGTCTGCTTGCCAGCACAGTCGCATGGCACCTTTTGCGACAACCGACGGTCCGATTAATGGGAGTGCTAAGCGTACACCGATTTGTTGGCTTTACCGCTTTTTTCGTGAGCTGGTTTTTGCTGGCAGGCATCATCGTCAATGGCATCAAACGCGTGATCTTTGTTGCGACCCCGGAAATGCTGGTGCGGCGCGTTGCGACGCCTCTATGGAACACTAAAAAACAATGGCTGACCAGCCAGATCGGCACTTTCATGGTTTTAGAAACTGCGTCCTCCGGCCCCCACAGCCTGACGACGCGACGGTTACTGTTGATCGCTGCTGCCAAACCCCGCCGCCCTGAAAGTCTGCTTAAAACACCCATATTAGCGATGGCCCAAGTTGGATATGCGGCAACCTTGCTGCGTCAGTTCTACCACTGTGGCCAGCAACGAAAAAGTCCCAGAACCGCGGCACAGGATGATACTGAAAGTCAGCCCGGAGAAGAAACAACGTAAGATAAAGGCTCAACGTCGGCATGGCCAAACAAATGTTCCCAAATCCGGTGACAGCGCGAAGCGGACGTCCCGGAACGTACGGTTAACAACGCCGTTGATCTCTTCAACGGAATATCGGGCGCGTTGGTTTGATTTATTTGGCGGGTGTAAATTGGCCGATCTGGCGTGGCGTGCGTGCTGTGCCGTGCCCGGATCTCTCGTGATCGGGACCGGCTTCGATTTTATCGGGCGCGGAGAAAAAATCGTCGTTACGGCCCGGGCCACTGCTCAAGTGATTTTGGGGTACATCCGAATTGCTGAGAATGTACGGCCAGAGATCAAGAAATTGGCCGCACAAAGCAGAAGACTTCCCCATGAGATTTTTGAAGTTGCCCACCGTCGCGCCACCGGTGAATGGCCGAAAGAATGGACGCTTCCGGAACCCGTTGGCAATATACAATCGTTCACGGCTCATATAGACGATAGCCTCGACTTGAAGATGGAAAAGGCTGGTTGATACATGGGGCAACCAAGGCTTACATGGGGTCAGGTAAGGCGGTATTTTATGGATCGCAGCATGTTATTCACGCCGCCCAGTCCTGCCACTGCAATCCGGTGATGCGGGAAAATTCACGCGTGTTGGCGGTTATCACCGTCATTTTTCGCCGCAATGCCTGGCCGGCAATCAACAGGTCGTAGGCTCCGATGGGCCGCCCCTGAGTTTCCAACTCGGCGCGAATGACACCCGCTGAGCGCGCATCATCCGCGTCAAAGGGTAACAATTCCACCGGCCCGCTGAAAAACGTATTGAGTCGTTCTTCATTCTTCGGCCGCTGCACGCTCTTGGCAACACCATACCACAGCTCAAATGCAACCATGGTCGAAACGTATATTGTGTGCTTGCGGTCAATTGCCTGCGCCAGGTGGTCGCGCACCGCAATGGGCCGCCCATTGAGTATCGCAATGCAGGCGTTGGTATTCAGCAGGTAATTCATAGGTCCACGCGCCTGCGCGGTGTGCGCGGTTGCTTGCGTCCGGAAGCCAGTAACACTTCATCCCCGCAATTATCCAATTGATCAAACCACCGGGCGGTGCTGGTGTTCATCGGCTCAAGTATAACGGCCTGTCCGACCTTTCGGACGTGGGCTGTGCTTCCCGGAAGGCGAAACGCCTTGGGAAGCCGCACCGCCTGGCTCCCACCGGTGGTGAATATTTTGGCAATATCCCGGGCCATCATGGCGTACTCCTTATACTTACATGTAGTATATACAAACATCCACTGGCGGTCAAAGGTTTTCACACGATGGGTGTGGCCATAATTGTTGGCAGGAATACCGAAGCTGGCGGCATAGATGCCGCTGTTCTCTCCCGAAAATATCGGCACGCCCCGCTTCATTGCGATTGGTCGCTTGATGCCTATTTGAAAGATTATTGTCTCGCGGACAATAACTGTCCGCATGGGGTGATACATATATTTATATTACACCGTTCAGGCGTTCTGAACGGTGCCGATTGCCGCCTGCCGGCATTGGTGGATATCCACGGTTTCAAAGGAGTTGTTTTATGCGTACACAAAAAACATTTCAGGTTGCCCGTGAGATTGGTATTGACAGCAAGGCCATCATTGAGCGATGTAAGGCGGAGAATGTTCCGAATATCGACAGCCACTTAAGTTTAGTTGGCTCTGACCTTGCCGCCAATATCAAAAGATGGTTCAGTACCACCGGATCCATGGGAGTGGCGGCCCAACCGGAGCAGCCCGATATGGGAAAAGGAAAGAAGCCGCAAAGCTCGAATACGGTTGCTTAGGGTTTCTTCCTGCCACAAACCGGATCAATTGCTGGTAGCGGATCACGATAAAGTGCCGGTGCTTTCCGTTTGGTCTTGAATGTGAGGAATTTCTGATGACTGCGACAATTTACCATTGCCATCACTGCGGCGAGTTTATCGAGGCGGATACCCAGCCGAATCCACTTTGCTGCCCATGTGCAGCGAGGCATCGGTGGTACGCGGTGGCCGAATCAAGTGCCGTGATATCCACCTATTTTCGCCATCGTCGTGAAACACGGATGTATTCTGGCCGGTGACAATTGAACGCACAAATGAAGCCATGGAGCAGTGTATTCTGACGCCGAAGATATGGTGCGATCCACTTGGCCACGAGTTATTCATCAGCTTGGAGTTGCCGCAAGATGAAAACGAAGCGGCCGCCTGGATTGTCGATGCGGAAACCGATTATGATCGCGGTTGGTCGGCTGCGCGCAAATTGCCCGGCGATTTCTCCAACAAATCGCTAAGCCGCCTGATCGCCGACCCCGCTGAAATGCAGTACATCGCCGCCGAAACCGCCTCCGCTATCCGCCAATATAGGGAATGCCCCTTATAAAGATTTGCGTTTTATATGCCTCGGTGCTATATTGCTAAGTATTGGAGGTGAACCTTGCGTGTTTTTAAGACTAAAGCGTTCGCACGCTTGGCGCGTAAAGAGGCCATTGGAGATCAAGCATTGGCCGGGGCTATCGCCGATATTGAGCGTGGCCTCATTGATGCTGATTTGGGCGGCGGTCTTATCAAACAACGAATCGCCAGAAGAGGCGAGGGCAAACGCGGCGGGTTCAGGACGCTTATCGCGTGTCATTTTGGGAAAAGAGCCATATTTCTATTTGCCTTTGCCAAAGGCGATCAGGCCAACATAAGCCCCGAAGACACGCGTGACCTGAAAGATTATGGCGCAATGCTGTTGGCACTTACCGAAGAGGCCATCGACCTGATGATAAAAAGCAGTGAATTGCAGGAGATTGTTTATGGCAAAAAAAACTAAGAAATACCGCAGCGAGATCGCAGAAGCCGTCCATGAAGGCATCAAGGGTCTGCGCCGCGTCGGTCTGGTTGATAAGAAAACCATGCGCGAGTTTGATCTGCGTTGCCTGACCGCGGTTGACGATCTTTCCGCCCGTGACATTCAGATGCTACGGAAACGTGAACGTATCAGCCAGGCCGTTCTTGCTCGTTGCCTTAACCTGACCACCGGACAGGTCAGCCAGTTGGAGCGTGGGGCAAAGCATGCGCGCGGTGCTACGCTGAAACTGCTGTGCTTGATTGAGAAAAAGGGTCTGGGGATCATTCTGTAGTCGCCCCCGGGGAAGTGAAACGGCGACGTGATTCGTTTATCAAAATAACGACGGCTTCAGCGGCTGCGGCCCTGCGGCTGCGGCCCAGTGCCCGCCGCCGCGATAAGATGGATAATGATCTGATGCCGGGGTGCAGGTCGCGGTCGCTGGGAGGCTGCCAGAGCCACAGAGATCACAGAGCACACAGAGAGTTTTTTGTGAACCACGAGGAAACAGAGGTAAACGGAGGTTATGGTGCTCGGCAGCAATTTGGAACTACAAGAATTGACCGATGGAATCGACCGGTTCTACCTTCCACGCAACACAAACCTCCGCTCACCTCCGTTACCTCGTGGTTAATTCCGTCGTCGTCACCCCCTGTGGTCTACTTTCTACTTTCTCAACACCGACGACTGCCGCGGAAAACGCGCGGTGCAAGCACACGCGGCTAAAGGGGGATGGGGCGTCCCGGTACCACGCCCGGATTTATTGCCACGCCCAATACGTCATACATTTTCGTGCAACATGCCGTGACACGCGGTTTGGCATATAATCGGATACTAATATTGATCGTTGAGGATTCGCATGCACCCAAATTCTTTTATTCGCCGACCGATTAACTGGTTTTCCGTGGCGGCGGTGGTCTGTCTTATCGGCGAAGCGATTTTGCTGTCTGAATCCAAACCGGCCACAGAGGCCCCGCCGCCGGTCAGTGTGCTGATTCTGTCGTTGATGACGCTATTTTTGGGATCGGGAGCCATTATTTATCGCATTCAGGAGAAGCAGCACCCGCTGCTGGGGCGTTGGCTGGGCATTGCGGCCATGGCCGGTGGCATGCTGTTGTTCGCTGTGCAATCCGTGGCGTTGCACAAAGCGCGCGAGGTTGCGCAGTTCCGGCATATTACCCTGATTGCCAACGCCTGCCTGACTTATGCCGGGAAACATGATGGCCACTTTCCGCCAAATCTGCTGACCTTACTCAATGACAAGCTCATTACCCCCCGCGACTTAAGCGATCCCACCAACGCCCTGGCTCCGATCAAATTACCTGCCAATTGGAATCGGGTGCAGCGTGCCGTACAGATTGCGGCGATCAACCGCAACAGTGATTACCGGTATACCGGAGCGGATATTATTTTGCCGAACGATTCGGCCAAGGGAAAATTGCTGGGATCAATCATTATTTTATTCCGTAATACGCAAACGATGACCAAGGGCGGGCCGCTGGGCTTTGCGGATGGTCATGTCACGTATTTCACCACCAGTAAACTGGCGGCAGCACTGGCGGCATGTAACATGGCGCGGCGGAAATTGGGATTACCGGGAATGACGTTCGCGGGCATTGATATTCCCCCCGAGGCCGCGACCACGTCAAGGGCCAAGTGAGGGCGTATCATCCATGGATCAATCCGTCAGACGCACCTGGCAACGTTCCGGGACGGCCAAATCAGCATCCAACCTCCAGGCGGAGGGCGGCGCATGCCGCTGCGAACCGCCGGCAATAATCAAATAGAACAGGTTCGGCCAGAGCGCGGCAATATCGGTTTGGCTGATTGTCGGCGATTGGTTCGGATGCGAATGATAAATGCCGATGATGGCCAAACCTTGTGCCCGCACCTGTTGTTCTGTCCGTATCCAATCGCGCGGATCAATGGCATACGCCCGCGGCTGGTCTTCCCAGGCGGCGGAATTCGGCGTTGCAAGGGCCTGCCGCACCAGAGCGCCATCATGAGAATGCTCCCCGATCAAAAATCCGCAGGCTTCATTCGGAAAGGCTCCCTGGACATGATCTGATATGGCGGCCAGTACAGCCGCGGGAATCAGGAGTTGCGGTATTGCATTGGGCATATTATTCCGCCAAGGTTGCAGCAAACAAAAGCACGCCTACAATCATAAATGATGTTGCAAGCACTGTCGCATGGCTGCGGCGACAGGCACGTGACAGGGTTTTAACTGGAGCCAAAGGATGTCTGATTCCAAACCACACGATTCATCGGGCCATGAACCAAAACAGAAAGCCGGCGGCGGCATGAATGTCGATGCGCAATGGGAGGTGCATCCGCATGAGGTGCATCAACTTAAAAACGCCGAGGCGGAGATATTAATTTTAGATGTGCGTCAACAAAAGGAATGGGATCACGCGCGCATTGACGGAGCCATGCTGATTCCACTGGATCAGTTGCCGCAACGGTTGCGGGAGCTTGAGCAGTGGCGGGGGAAGCGCATCGTCGTGCACTGCCACCATGGAGCGCGATCCCTGCGTGCCACCGCATGGCTGCGGCAGGCCGGCTTTGAACAGGTTCATTCGATGGCGGGCGGTATTGACGCATGGAGTCTGCTGGTGGACCCCGGCGTGCGGCGCTATTAGGTATCGCGAAAAAATAACCTGAGCATTCTGGCTGGTACTTTTGGCCGCTGGCGGCGTTGCCCGCTCGTTACAGAATCCATGCGGATATGCGCCTCGCGAGCGCCTTGTCGGCGGTCAAAATTCCTGCGCCATAATTGCTCACGTTATTTCTTCGCGATGCCTTAGCTGCTTTTGTCGCCGCGGCGGTGAATTGTGAGGAGGTGTCTGGCTTGACGCGAAGTGATCTATAAGTTACTCTAATGTAATGTTCGTGATAAGACATTACGTGCCGCCCGGTGGCAAGAACATGTTTCAATCGTGGATGGACGCGCTGAAGGATTACCAGCAAAGGAGCGCAGAAACATGAGGAATCAAACCAGCGTGTCGCATGACGATGTAATGAGAGAAAAACTCGAGACCGATGCGACATTCGCAGCCGAATATATGCGGGCCGCACTTGAAGATGCCGATGATCCGAAGGTGCTGTTGATTGCACTGCGCCGAATCACCGAGGCGCGAGGCGGGTTTGTTAGGATCGCCAGAGCATCCCGAATTGAGCGGGAGAGTCTCCATCGTGCGCTTTCCTCCCGTGGGAACCCGCGTCTCTCAACTCTGTTCGCGGTAACGAAGGCATTAGGGTTGAAAATTACGGTTGAGCTGCCCGAACACGCCGCAATCCGGAAATTATCGCCTGCGAGTCGCAGGCATTTGAGCCACGCCGCGCCCAAGCCGCCGGAGCGCCAGCGCGATCG
>JAKAZF010000503.1 GCA_021826605.1 Planctomycetota bacterium
AGTGAAGATTGCTGTTCCAAGATCCAGATGCTCAATGCCAAATGCTCGGTGCTCAATGCACTGCATCCGCGCTATCCGCGCAGGAGCTTTACCCGGTGCGCGCCGGGGAACAATATTGCGACAATTTTAGATCAGGAATTGACAGTTTCACGTTTCCGGAGAAAAAATTGCTTTCTGGGCCTGCGGGGCGGTTTAATCCTGGGTTCACTTCGGCTAAAATACTGGACTGCACACTTTGGGTGTGCACGAAAAAACAGGAGTCCAGCAGCATGCGTTATCGTTTAATTCCCGGTACAGACCTGAATGTTTCCGAACTGTCCTTCGGTAATTTTATTTTTGGCAGCTTTATGTGGGGCAAAGGACCCGAAGATGAACCGGAGGGCATCCGATTACAGAACCGGGCGTTTGAATTGGGTGTAAATTTCTTTGATACCGCGGACGCGTATGACAATGGCCGCGCTGAAAAGCTGATGGTCGAAACCATCCGGTTTGCCGGGCGTGAAAACATTGTTCTCTCCACCAAATTTGGCTATGACTTTTATGGCGATCCGGGAACCGAGGGTTCCCATAAGGAACGCAAACAGGATTTCTCGCCGGCATTTATTCAAAAAGCGCTTGAAGAATCTCTAAAACGACTGCAAACCGATCATATCGACCTGTGGCAGGCGCACAACATCAAACTGCCGCAGATGAATGACGGCTTGGTTGACGCCTTAAACAAGCTTAAAAAACAGGGAAAAATCCGCCACTGGGGTGTTGCGCTGGGACCGGCCATCGGGTGGCGGGAAGAGGGCGTGGTGGCATTAAAAAACTGGCGCGTTGCAACGGTGCAAACCGTCTTTAACATGCTGGAACAACACCCCGGACGGGAATTTTGTGAACTGGCACAGGAACTGGGCGTCGGTGGCATTATCAGCCGCGTGCCGCACAGTTCCGGCATTCTCCAGGATCTGTATACCGAAGATTCCACGTTTACCGATCACCGCAAATTCCGCGATCGCAACTGGCTGATCTATGGATTGAAAAAGGTCGAAAAGTTGCGGCACATACAAAAGCGCCACGGTTGCACCATGGGGCAACTGGCCGTCAAGTGGATTTTGACATTTCCCGCCAGCGTCAGCGTGCAGCCGAACATCAGTACTGAAGCGGAGTTGAATGAATTTGCCGCGGCTTGCGACGGAACATTGCTTTCCGGCGACGAGATGCGTGAAATTCAGGATATGGTTGAAAGCGATTTCGGCCTCGGAGCCGACGCGCACGCATGTGACCTGAAAAGCAGCGTATCGCTTTCCGGCATTACTCGCAGTGCCTATCAGAAAGGCCAGAGTGTTCCGAGCCTGCCCTACGCCGGACCGGAACATAAACTCAATGTTGGGCTGGCCGGCGCCCGTGGTTAATATGGCGCATGGCGAGAATCAATGAGCCGGAAAAGCATGAAAATGGGAATATTATCCGAATATCATCACCCGGGAAAAGTTCCAGCCGGCCATGGCCTGTACCGGTAACGGCGCAACAGGCTGGCCGAGAGGCAATTTCGCGCGTATGATTAAACGTATATAAAAGTTGACACGGTATAAAATGTAATTGGAAATAAACACGATGACACTATTTGACTCCCAAGGTCGCCCCGTTTCCCCGATTGCCAATCCGATTTCTCCGGTATTTGCTCCTGAGATAATGGCTGCGGCATCGGATCAAATGCCGATGCGCCCGCGAATTGCGGATTATCAGCGCTGGCGGCAAATGACCGTTGATGAAATGCTGCTGGAAAACCGCGTGGTGTTTCTGGTTGGCGAAATTGACCACGCCTCGGCAACCGGCGTTATTATGCGATTGTTGTATCTGCAATCCATCCGTAAAGATCAGGATATCAATCTGTATGTGAACTCCCCCGGCGGAGCGGTTGATGATACGCTGGCCATTTACGACACCATGAAATTCATGACTTGCGATGTTGCCACCTTTTGCGTCGGTAAAGCCATGAGCGGTGGTGCCGTGGTACTCGCGGCGGGAACCAAGGGCAAGCGTTACGCTTTACCTCATGCCAAAGTCATGATTCACCAGCCGTTCGGAGGCATATATGGCCAAACGGCCGATATTGCCATTCAAGCCGAAGAAATTCTGAAAACCAAGGAAACCCTTACCGACCTGCTTGCGAAACTGACCGGCCAGCCGCGTGAAAAAGTCGCGGAAGACCAGGAACGCGATAAATATTTTGATGCCAAAGAAGCCAAGGCTTATGGTCTTGTGGATGAAGTTCTGGAAGAAACCGATACGGCCGCGAAAGATGCCATCGCCAAGAGTCAGATGGCGCGGCCCTCGTAAATCTGTATGTCGGTGCGGACGCTTCGATACAACAATCGCGCCGGTGAGGGATAATGGAGTATTACACAAGCGCATCACATCTTTTCAACTGGTAAGGAGAGATCGTGAAAATTGCCATCTATGCTGCCCCGCTGGTTACCCGGCATATTACCGGCATAGAGCAACTCGCCCGAAATATCGTTGCCCAATGGGTCACATTGGGCAACGATCATGAGTTTTTCATATTACTGGAAGACCATCTGCCATATCAACGGGACTTTGATTCCAGCGTCATTGATGTGTTACCCGGCAATTTCCACATTACCCGTATTCATCCGGAGCGGCGGTTTTCCACCATGGAACGAATCGAAGGGCTTTTTAACCGCAAGGCCGCACGCCCCGGCGGTCGTGAACCGTGGGATATTCTACACAGTTTTTCCGCCTGGTTGCCCCGCGCATCCGGCACGCCGATGGTGCACACCATTCATGATCTGTCCTGCGAGCTTGACCCGCATGTACGGCGCACGCCGGAAGCGGCGCGGCAACGGGAAATTCATCGCAATGCTGTGCAGCGCGCCACTCGCACCATCGCCGTGTCCCAGCAAACCCGCCACGACATTATCGCACTGTATAAAATTCCACCATCCCGGGTCGATATCATTCACAATGGAATTAATCCAACTTTCACCCCT
>JAKAZF010000504.1 GCA_021826605.1 Planctomycetota bacterium
TGAAGTCAGGTTGGTGCAAATGATTGTTGACACGCATACCCGTATCTGGCAGGGGCCGACGGAACTGGGATCAGATGCGGTGAATTATCTGGCGAAGCCGGTCAACCTCGCGGGAGATAAAATCCGCATGTTGCCGCGTGCAGATGGTGCTACCCACCTGATATCGGGTGAACCGTCAGATTATTGCTTTGTGCTGGGTTTTAAGAGCCTGCATCTTGGGGCGGAAATTCCTAATCGTTGGATTGCTGACTATTGCGCCGAGCATTCAGAGAAAATGGTGGGGTTTGCAGGCATCGATCCAAAAGACCCCGACGCGGTCGACAAAATACCCCTCATCGCCCGCGAGCCATCGCTGAAAGGGATCGTTGTTTCTCCGGCGGCGGCGGATATCCACCCCTGCGATACGCAGGCGATGGAAGTGTATGAGGCGGCGGCGCGGCATCGACTGCCGATTGTTTTTGATATGGGGCCAAACCTCAGCGCCGAGGTCAAGCTTCAGTACGCACGGCCGGGATTGCTCGACGAAGTAGCCCGGTCGGTACCAGAGCTGCGCATGGTCATTACACAATTGGGTTATCCATGGGTGGATGAGACACTGGCGCTGCTGCAGAACCACAAATATATCTTTGCCAACATCGGCCCGTTATTACGGCGTCCATGGATTGCCTATGACGCATTGCGGCGTGCCTGGGAAATGGAAGTCATTGACAAGTTATTATTCGGCAGCGATTTTCCATTTATGTCGGCCACCGAGGCGATTGAGGCCGTATTCAATATCAATCAACTGGTCACCGATACCGGTCTGCCGAAGATACCCCGACTGGCACTGGAACAGCTTGTGGAGCGTGACGCCATCAGCCTGCTGCAAATTGATATTCCGCGGGCCAAAATTCTGGCCAATCTTCCGCGGCATCGTCGCGTGGGACGGGTAATATAACAGCGCATAATCGTGGAGCAGTCATTGGACATGGAACGGATAGGAGTCATCGGCGACGGAGCGATGGGCACCTTGTGCGCGCTGCTGACGAGCGGCAATAACTTTGCAGTGCAAATGTGGGGCCGCAATCCGGAGCGTGTGGCAGAACTTACCGCGACACATGAAAATCTCCGTTATCTACCCGGTATTAAGCTGCCACCGACGATGCGTTTCACCCACCGCCTTGACCAATTGGTGAGTGAATCGGATGTGCTCATCTGCGCGGTACCAACGCAGCATATCCGGGGGGTGCTCTCATTATTTGAACACGGATCAGCCATCGATAAGCCAGTCATCAGCGTTGCCAAAGGAATAGAAAATGGCTCGCTGCTGTGTCCGACTGAGGTCATCTCCGACGTATGGTCGCAGGTGCGATGCGGATGCGTATCCGGCCCCGCCATTGCCCATGAAATTGCCGCCGGTCTGCCGGCCACTATTGTGGCGGCGAGCAAGGATGATCAACTCTTGGCACTGATGCATCAACTCTTTACCGCCGCGCACGTGCGCGTCTATTCCAACGTCGATTTGCACGGGGTCGAATTGGCGGGAGCCACCAAAAATATCATTGCCATCGCCGCCGGGATACTTGATGGCATGGAAGCTGGCACCAATGCCAAGGCGTCTTTAATGACGCGTGGACTGGGGGAGATTACCCGCCTTGGCGTGGCATTGGGGTCAAATGCCGAGACCTTCAGCGGGCTGGCGGGCATGGGCGATTTGATTACCACTTGTTTTGCGTCCGATGGAAGAAACCGACGTTTTGGGCAATTTATCGGCCGGGGTCTGTCCACATCTGACGCGCTGGCGCGGTCGAAGGGAGTGGTTGAGGGAATGCCAACGACCCAGAGTGTTATCGACATTGCCAAGCGACTCGACATTGAAATGCCTATCACGGAGGGGCTTTATGATGTGCTCTTCCGGGGAGACAAACCGCGCGACGCCATTGCCAGATTGATGAGTCGGCAACCTCGCTATGAAGGCCTTTCAGGCGATCAGCGGGGTGCTTCACCATTCACAAAAGCCTGAATGCGGTCGATGCCCTTATCGATCTGCTGCTTGCTGGTCGCGAAGCTCAGTCGCACATGATCGTCAAAACCGAAGTCATTTCCAGGTACCACTGCGACATGCACCTGCGAAAGCAACTGCCGCGAAAACTCAACTGCGTCCTTACAAACCGTGGCGGCCGCTCCCAAGGGACGATTTAACAAATCACGTACACTGGCAAAACAGTAGAATGCCCCGGTCGGCCTTACGCAGGTGATTCCTTCAATGGCATTAAGCCGCCGCCACATATGTTCTCCGCGTTCCTCAAAAGCGATCCGCATTTTCTCAACTTCCCTTTCATTGGTGGAATCGGTCAAGGCATTGACAATGGCAGGCATACAAAAGCTGGTGATATTACTGGTCATCTGGCTTTGCAGTTTATTCATGGCGGCGATTAACGGTTTGGGGCCGGCGGTGTAGCCAATCCGCCAGCCGGTCATTGCATAGGTTTTGCTCAGGCAATTGCATGTGATGGTACGGTCTTTCCATGCATCCCAGTTCAAGGCTGCCCACGAGCAACTCCGCTGCCCGTTGAACAATAGCCGCTCATATATCTCATCGCTGCAAACCATAATCTGCGGATGCCGTTCGATGACGGCCGCCAAAGCCTGTAACTCCTGCGCGTGGTAGGTATGGCCACCCGGATTACTGGGTGAATTAATGATGAACATGCGCGTTTTAGACGTTATGGCCGCTGCGAGTTGATCAGGTGTTATTTTGAAGTCGCGGGATGGTTCACCGCGGATATAAACCGGTACACCTCCGGCCAACTTGACGATTTCCGGATAACTGACCCAATATGGCGCGGGTATAATCACCTCGTCACCGGGATTGAGCGTTGCCATCATCGCCACATAGAGGGAGTGCTTACCACCGACAGATACGATGATTTGCTCGGGTGAATATTCAAGAGAATTATACCGGCGCAATTTATCGGCGATCGCAGCGCGAGCTTCAGGT
>JAKAZF010000505.1 GCA_021826605.1 Planctomycetota bacterium
CAGCGATTTCGCACCGTTGGCCACCAGCGTGGCAATAGCCTCCGCCGGGGGCACAGCACGATAGATATCGCCATTGACATGCCGCCCCATATAAAGCCCGCCGGTAAAATCCTGCCGGTTATTAGCACACCGCATGATCGACCCCTCCACGCTAAGAGCCATGGCGTCGGGGCGGTTTTCCGCGTTGAGCGGGGAAGCAATCAGCAGCACCGAATCGACATGCCTGGCGCATGCGTACACATCCAACGCACGCTGGCCGGTTTGCCACATGGTGTGGCCCGGTGGATTAAAAAAATAGCCCCACTGATGTAAAACCGGTTCAATAAAAATCGGCGGGTCCATTTTTCGCCAGTGCTGCTTCATAACCGCCAGATACTGCTGCAATTCATCCGCCAGATACGTCTGATTGTCAATCCAGCGGTAAAAATCGCCCGTGCGTTGTTCAAAATCGCGGGGCGTGGGCCGCGCGCAATCCACCCAATTCAATTCTTCCGGTCGCAGATAATATTGAGCCGGCGTAAGAGCCTCAAAGGATTCTGCGGCGAGCTTATAACGTTGATTCAACAGGGCCAGATCACCGTTATAGCGATTTGTCAGCCAGGTGATGTAGCGTTGTCTGCCCTCATCGTCAAAGCTTGGTTTGGGGATCGGCTCAAACATTGTCTGCATGACAATCTGCGGCGATCCGGCTTTGCGTCTCATGCCGGGGCCGTACAGGGTAAGTAATCCCTGCACATGCTCCACCATGGTGGCCTGCGCCGCGGGCGACCAATATTTGTACGTGCCCATGGGTTTGCCGTCCGGGCATATGGCTTCTTCGCCGCGTACCGGCGGCACATCCCGAATATTTGGATACAAATTATCCCCGCATAAATACAGGGCCAGATGCGTATAATCCAGTCCATGCGACTGCATTTCCTGCATCATGAATTCCTGCATGGCCACGTAGGGGCTTGCCGGCTCGCCCCGATAACGGGCAAAAAAATCCTCCCATGGTTTGGAATCCAGATTGATGCTGGTAAAACCCAACGCTTTCACTTCCGCAATGCCCCGCCGCACCGCATCGCGGTCGCTGAAAAAAGGTTCAAAGAAATTGCCAAACCAGATGCTGATCATCGGAGAAGTCGAGTGTGTCATATTGTCTGGCCTTCCTGTTCAAGCCGCCGGGCCGGTGGGATTTCCACCCTGTAAACTTACAGTATTATCGGCAAATGCACGCCGACGCAAGGGGCTGTCATACTGCATTTGTGATCTTTCGGGGCTGTCGCTGAATGATAAAATTTTAACGCATAGTGATATTGCTTTTATCGGCAACCGCCGCGATGATAGAGCGGGCTATACGCCGCTTGAAGGCCGTTGCCGGCAGACATCAGGCAATCGCTTAAAGTGGTACGATGTTCTGCGAAATCAGCCGTATGCGCGAAAAAGGGAAACGATTTCATGTTCAAACCTGACAAAGTGTTGTCGACGTATGGAGCCTCCTGCCGCGGTTCGCCGGGATGGCTCGCCACGATCCTGCCCGCTGTGGCAATTGTCGGAGTGCTGCAGGCCAATGCCCCGGCAGGCAATAGCGCCCTGTCTGGCCGCTGGATCGACTCCATCACCTTCGGTCAACCCACCAGCGAAGCCACCCATCATCTGACCGCCGACGCCTCCGGCGTTATCAACGGCGGATTGGGCCAAAGCGCCCGGGTGCTTCTGCCACTGCATCCTTATCAGATTTATGGCGGTCATTTGAACTTTACCATGCGGTGCAATCCCACCAGGACCAATTACATCACCGTTAAATATTGGGGCAATGACCGTGGTGAATATCTGGGAAGGCTGCTTTTGTATTGCAACGGCCTGCAGGTGGGCTACCGGTTTATGTCCGATTATGGCCTGATCAGCGGAGCGGAAAACGCCGGATCGGAAAGCCTCACCAATTCCAAACCGTTCCCAGGACGCTTTTTCTACGTCACCGAGCCGCTGCCGCGCAAACTCACCCAGGGCAAACGCGTTGTCCACCTGGAAATTCAAGCCCTGGGCTATGACTGGATGTACGCCGGTAATTTTCGGCAATATCAACACCATTTAACGCACCCTTCGCGGGGCATTTACAAAGCCTATATCACCACCCATCCATTTTTTGTTCCTCCCGCCGGCGATGTTCAAGGCCGCCCACCCGCGCCGGCACGCGTGCGGCCGGCCCCCGGCGCAGCGATTCTCAAACAATTAAAATTTCACGTCAATCAGGCCCTTGCGGGAAATTTGCGCAGCAGGAATCTCGACGGCCCGCAGCGCGTGGACATGCTGGCGCGGGCGTATAACACACCCTGGTGCATTGCCTTCCATAATCCGGCGATCATAAAACGAATTGTCCGTGACATTGACGCTATGGCCCGGGGGCATGGAAATCGTCGTGAAGCCAATGATACCTGGCGGTTGTACGCCCCGGTTGGGCGGGCCGTATCGCGGATTTATCCCGCGTTAAAGCCTTATCTTCATGAACCCGTGAAAGTCCAAAGCGGACAATCTCAAAGCCGTGCGGCGGCATGGGCCGCGCTGCTGACAAAAACCATCGCCTATCTGACCACCCACGAGCGCTATTACACCAATCAGGCCATGATCGTCAATTACAATATCTACAGTGCCAACATGGGCCTGCAACTGCTGGCTCCCACATCAGCCATGCCTGAAAAGCAGGCGCGCCGGTATTTATATGAAGCCATCGGGCTGGTGCCCTGGCGCGGAAATAAAACCGCCACGGGCTGGCAATGGCCGTTCGGTCATCATTATTATGAAGTCACGCAACAGGGCCTTTCCCGCGAGCTCGGTTACGTCGCCAGTTATGGTGAAACCATTACTCATTTTCTCTGGCAAATGGCCGATGCTACTCATGGCGATCCGAAAATTGAAAATCAATTGATCAAAATGCTCAAGGCCCGTGGCTATTTCATGGCCCCCGGCGTTGATCATAACGGCTACCGCGCCATGCGG
>JAKAZF010000506.1 GCA_021826605.1 Planctomycetota bacterium
CGCAATGTGTAGGTTTGAACAGCCAATCGCATGGAACGCTCCTTAAGCGGCTTCAACAGATCAGCATCATATCCGAATTTCACAAAAAATCTGCAATGAACCGGATACGCTTTCAGGCTGCCCGATAGAAATAAAAATATCGGATTAAATTGTTTCGCCCTTGACCGGGGTTCCAGCGTATAGTTACTATGCGAATTCCAGCAGCGTCTGCAACAGGTGCAAGCAGCGCTGAGGGTTTACGTACCTTGGCGGAAAATCGGAACTCCGCGGGTTTCTGTTCGTCTGATCAGGTGATTTCATGCTCAAACGCAATCGATCTGCTGTCGGGGCCTTTACGTTTAATTTCGGACTTCTGCCGGGCCTGCTTTCGCTGGCAGCGCTGATACTTTTAATTACCTCAGTGGCGAATAAAACGCACGCGGCCGCCTCACCGCAAACCGCGGCACTCGTCGCAGCCTCGCCGGCCGAAGTCTATGCTGAAAAAGTCAGCGGACTGGTACATTCGCAGAATCTTGCGGCATTGGCCGCCTTGGCACCCCCGCCGTCGGCAACCACGGACGCCGCCATGATCAACCGCTGGCGGCAGGAATATGTGACAACCATGTTGAAACAGCGGGCGGAAAATCAGAAGCTTTACACCAAGTGGCTGACCACCGGACAAAAAGATTTCAAGGCCAATAAGCTTATTCCCGCTTTTGAGTACATGCTGACCGCCTATGGCTTTTCACAACAGAAAGCCGCGTTTAAGAAACAGCCGTGGGTGCAATCGCTTACCGCAAAAATTGCCGCCAAAGCCGCACAGTATGACAAACAACATCGCTGGCTGGAATCGCTGCAACTGTATAACCAGCTCAATACCATGTACCGGATTTCACGAAAATACCATCGTGATTTGCATCGTGTCATACGCCGCACGATGTTGCTGGCCACATA
Source organism: Planctomycetota bacterium (assembly GCA_021826605.1). The sequence goes on from JAKAZF010000506.1 coordinate 934, forward strand.
TACACCCAAAGAATTTTTCGCCATGCAGGAAAAAATGGCCAAAGATCATGCCTTCAAAAAGCCATCCACCGCCCCCAAGGGAAAAATAAAGCAGGAACAGCAGAATCAGGCACCGGTTTATTCCCGCTGGCAGCACACCGTGGAAGGTATTCATCAGGACATGCTCGTTGAGGCGCTGGAACTTACCGAACACAACTGGGTATTGCCGATTACATACAACACGCTGCTCACCGGTGGATTAAAACTCGTGCGGCTCATGACCCGCACACCGATGCTGGCTGATACATTCCCCGGCTTGAAAGACGCCGGCAAGCGAGATCAATTTGATGCCAAAATTGATACGCTGCTGAAGCGCACCGCATCACCGCGATTGATTGATACCCTGGGTATGATCCGCATGTGGAGCGAACTCGTTACCGCCAATCAGAACACCGTCAAATTGCCGTTACCCGTACTGATCAAGGAATTCACCGAAGGGTGCATGGAAAAAACCGACAAGTTCACCATGCCGTTCTGGCCCAGTCAGGTACAGAGCTTTAACAAGGAGATGGAAGGACAATTCGGCGGGGTTGGCATCCAGATACGCATGGACAACGGCCTGCTGCAGGTCATTTCTCCGCTCAGCGGAACGCCGGCATATAAAGCCGGAATTCAAGCCGGGGATGTGATTGTCACGGTCGATGGCCAGAACATGATGGGCCTTGGCATTAATACGGTGGTACGCAAGATCATGGGCAAACCGGGCACCAAGGTGGTACTTGGTATCCGCCGGGGAACCGATCCCAAACTGCTGATTTTTCATCTTAAGCGAGCCATCATACATGTTCGATCCATTAAAGGTTTCGCCCGCAATCCGGAAAATGGAAAGTGGCGGTTTATGATTGATCCGAAAGAAGGAATTGCGTACGTGCGCGTAACGCAATTCCAGGCGGATACCGCCGTGCAACTGAAAAAAGTTATCAAGCGATTACTCAAGCAGCACATGCACGGCTTAATCATTGATCTGCGGTATAACCCCGGCGGTTATCTGGATACGGCCGTGCGCATGTGCAATATGTTTATCAGTCAGGGCACCATTCTTTCCACACGTGGCCGCACGGCCGCACCGGAGGCCTGGTCGGCGCAAGGTTCGCCGCTTCTGCCACCGGATATGCCGGTGATACTGGTGGTGAATCAGGAAAGTGCCAGCGCGTCGGAGATTTTCAGCGGAGCCATGCGCGATCATCACCGGGCATTGATTGTTGGACACCGCACGTATGGAAAAGGGTGCGTGCAGAATGTCATCCCCATCGGGGAACACGACACCGCCGAATTCAAACTCACCGAGCAATATTACTATCTGCCGGACGGCGAGTGCATTCAACGCCAGCCTTACGCCCGCGTGTGGGGTGTTAAACCCAACGTGGCGGTCTGGTTTTCGCCGATGCAGTTGCAGCAGTTACAGGCCACTTGGTTAAATGATGATCTGATTTCAAGTCCCGGAAAAGCCACCACCCGGCCAAGTCCGTTTGCCTTTAAAGTTCCCGCGCAAAAGGTTTTTGATACCCAATTGGATACCGCGGAATTGCTGATGAAACTGCAACTCTTGAAATATTATCATTAAAGCGTTAAATGCACTGGGTGTATGCCGGAGAATCAGGAACATGACTAAGCGACGGATCATCGGGAATGTTGTAAGCTCGGCCCTGGCCCTGCTGACGGCTGTCGCCACGCTGTATCTAAGCATCCATTACCTGGCCAAACCCAACGGATGGATCGACTGGATGGTGCAACTATCCGGAGCCGCCACCACCGCCATTATCATCTTTTTCCTGACCTGGGGCCATTTTCAAAAGCCACCAACCGTTCCCACCACCGAAGCAAAACACACAACCGCGCAAAAGCAATGAGCACAATGCCGGCCGGCACCGATGGCCAGTGGACCGGCGAATCGATCAGTAAATGTGATCCGCGCTATGCAATGACGTAGCGGTGCCGCCCGGCGGCCCGTAATTTCATATCCCGGGGCACCGGAAACGCGGCATCGTGTTCGATACCGTGC
>JAKAZF010000507.1 GCA_021826605.1 Planctomycetota bacterium
ACGCACGTCATCGATGATAAAGATGACATCTCCACTCCAGAGCCAGTGGCGATAATTACGTATGAACCAACGGGCCATGGGGCCGGTGGAATCAGCATAAACATATTTCAATCCCAATCCATCGATCGCGCTGTGGAGGTGTCCGGGAAATTTGCAGCCCAGAAACAGATCATCCTCCGGTTGGCCGTTGCCGTTGAAAAGAATGACATTGTGTGCCTTGCTTCGCCGGTAGTAGGTGGTATATTCCGGCCGGTAATAAGCGCAGAGTCCGGAATCGATGATCAGTGGTTTTCCCTGTTTGAAGAGGATAAAAGAGCCGGCATCCGCATGGGCATGATTCCATGTGTAGCCCGACTTCACCGCCAGAAAAGTGGCGTCATTTTCCCATGATGAACGCATCGTCGCCCAGCCCATGTTGGGATAGGCATAGCTCGTTGGTACATCGGTGGCGGCTGCGGGCTTGGCATATTGCCGCAGCAATGAAAGCATTGTCCCTTCCAGATGCCCATGTACCAGTTCAAGGTAGCGGCTGGCCTCGGGGGTGCCCAGTCCGCAGGCGATCTGCAACAGTATGTTTGGTGTGGAATCGGCCCGCAGACCGCTGTCGTTAAAGTTAACGGCAAAAGATCCCTTGGATGTGGGATAAAGTGTATGGAGAAAAAAGTTGGCGAGATGCTTTAAGCGCTCAATATTTTCCGCCTTTCGACCAGGATACGTATTTTGCCAGGCCAGACGGTAATGCAGATACTCATCTACGCCATAGTTGGTGTAGCCGACCCCCTCGTAGGATGGGCCGGAAGGCTCGAACGTGGCGACGCGGTTCTGCAGCACGTTGCCGCGGTAGTCAAACCATTGTTTGAAACCCGCGTCCATGGCATCAATCCATCCTTGGGCCCGCGGATCGTCTCCCAACAGGGCCAGGGAGCAAAGTCCGGCACCGCTGACGCAAACACCCCACCAATTGTGCCCCATGGAATCCAGCGACTGAATTCGCCGCCCCGGAAGTATCCAATCATCAAGAATGGGCAAAACCGCTTTGCGGACAATGATATCCGCGAGCTCTTTGCGGTCCTTGGCCGAAAGCATGTTGTACAGTGCGTCGTAGCCGGTGGCATAACCAAAGGCAAAAGTGGACGTGTCCAGTTCCGAATGCCAGGGTGGAGACCGGTGAAAAAACGATGGAGCCGTCCAGTGAGTGTATTGGGCGTAATAAAACATCGCATCGCGGAGTTTGTCGGCATAGCGTGTGTCGCCGGTGAGATGATAAAGCAGGCCCAGTGTCAGGCCCATTTCCGATATCTGAACTCCAGGTGCGGCAAAGTTCTCCTGTTGTCCGGGGCCGTGCCTGGCTACGGAGGGGGGAATAAAATCTGCTGCCAGCAATTCGGCTCCGCGGTGTTCCAATGCCTTGTGGGCGGCCGCATCGGTGGCAAACCATTCTCGCAGATGCTTCAATGATGCGAGATTGTAAAAAAGCCGCGGATGTTGCCACGACTGGCCATTGCCGGGATGGGGCGATGCTGTTGGCTGACCGGCTGTGATATCAGCCAGCAGTGACACCGGGCTCATGGCAATCGAACTGGTCAACACCATCAGCTTGATTAAACTGCGACGGCTCATGTTTTCCGGGACATCCATAATTACTCCTTGGGGCATTGTGGTTAGGCGCTTATACAGCATTCATTAACAGCAAACGCGATCTGCAATGCCAATTGTCAATCCTCGTCTATCCGCAGGTGTCTCATGCTGGCACCCGGTGCGCGTTCAGTGCACAACCGACGCAAACGTCAGGTTTTTAACATTCTCAAAATGCTTCTGAAGCTTCCAGCGATTCCATTTGCTTCCGGGAATCCATACCGCCAATTCGGGAATCGGTCCGCCCCGCGTTACATGCAGGGCGAATGTCACGGTTCCATTATTTTTTTTAAGAGAAATGTCGGCTCGGACCACACCGTGGCTGGTGAGAACAGGCCAATTTGCCATGCGGTATCCCGCCCAGGTGGGTGGAAGCCGGGGAATAATGCGAACCTCCTTCAATGACGTGTCGTCAACGCCGGCAATCAGGCGGGCAACCTTGAGCGGCTCGGACACATTGACCAGATTCAGCGGACCGCATCCGGCGGTCATGGTAATTTTGCCGTAGGCATCGGGCGAATACAGCCGTTCATAAAAATAGTAGGGAGATTCGCGGCCATAGTGCCACTTCCGAAAACTGAAGATTTCGTGGGGAGATTTGTAAGTAGCCCACGCCAGAAAATGCAGACCATGGCCCGCCATGGCCAGCTTGTTTAACAGCAGCATGTCCTGCAGCGCGTAGCCCTGACCGTAAGAGGGACTCGTGAGCAGGCCATCATGCATATAATCCATCTGCGGCCAGATTCCATATTTTATGAACTGTTGCTTGCGCAGGGGGAATTGATACAGTTCTTCGAAGGTTTTCTCGCCGTGTATCACCACTCCCCGCCACGGCCATGCGGTCGGGGCAAACCCGAGCACATCCGCCGACATCGAAAGCGCCCCGTTCAGGCTGCCTGTACCGGCATTGGAGGTGCGGTCAGACCGGCTCGGTTTAAGTGTTCTGGTATTGAGATTCCAAATCCAGTCGCCGTTTTTCCCCACCAGGTATTTGGCAATCCGGCGATATACGGTCTTGGCCGCGTTGCGCCAGCGCTGAGCTGCAACAGGATCACCGGCTTGGGCTTCCATCCGGGCGCAACTGATAAACGCCAGTGCGCATAAATTATTCTGGACGATATTGTAGGCCAAATGCTGGCCTCCGCCGAATTCGCCCGATCCGGGAATCAGCGGCCCGTGCCGCAGTTCGTAATATATGCCGCGAATCGGCGAAGACTTCTGGTGCAGAAAATGGTAAATCCGGGGGCGAAACGGATTCTGCGGCGGAAGGCGTTGCCACAGAGCGACCATTGCAATAATGGTCGCGGCCTGTCCGTCCATTTCGGTGCCACTC
>JAKAZF010000508.1 GCA_021826605.1 Planctomycetota bacterium
AACAATACCACTCTTGTTAATAATCCTGCCGCAAACGGAATACCCAGATAAATTCCCACACTTTCGGCAATTTGCATAATCGTCACCGCCACCACGCTACCCTTAAATCCCAGCATCGGCGGAAGCACCGTGATAAACACCCAGGCGTAGAGGCTGTAAAACAGAATCTGAAAGATGCTGTTGAATGCGACAAGTCCGGCGGCATATTCCGCATCACCTTGGGCCAGATCATTCCAGACAATCACCATGGCGATGCACCGGGCCAGGCCCACCAGAATCAGGCCGGCCATCAGTTCCGGATACCCGTGCAAAAATGCAATGGCCAGAACAAACATCAGCGCCGGCCCGATGATCCAGTTCAGTGCCAGAGAAAGTCCCAGCACCTTGAAATCGCGAAACACCTTTCCCAGCCGCTCATAGCGTACCTTTGCCAGCGGCGGATACATCATGAGAATCAGTCCGATGGCAATGGGAATATTGGTTGTGCCAACCTGGAACTGGTTGATAAACTGCGCGGTGGCCGGAATGAGATATCCCAGGGCCACCCCCATGGCCATGGCGGAAAATATCCAGAGGGTAAGATACCGATCCAGATAATTAAGTTTGCGCGATAATGACTCGTTCATGGCCTGACCTCCGCGGCCAGCGCTTGCGGAAGCGTTTCGATAAAGGCTCTGATTTCATCGCGCACACGCCGATAGTGGCCCAATGCTTCTTCCCCGCTCTTCGCCGTTTTGGCCAGTTTTGGGGGATCATCAAACCCGACATGCACGATGCGTGTCTTTTTCCCCAGCCATGCCGGGCAAGTTTCATTGGCATGACCGCAGACGGTAACCACTGCGTCAAACGGCACGTCCATAAGATCATTGACGTTTTTGGATGTTTGCCCGCTGATGTCCACGCCCGCCTCGGCCATTACTTTCACGGCGTTGGGATTCAGGCCATGGGTTTGAATCCCTGCCGAATAAGCGTCAATAACATCACTTTTCAAATGCCGCGCCCAGCCCTCGGCCATCTGACTACGGCACGAGTTGCCGGTGCAGAGAAATAAAATTTTCAGTTTTTGATTCATATATGCTTACACCGATATAACAGCCAAATAAAAAAGCCGGACATACATTATGGGCAACATTGCGGGCCGCAGGTTTCGCGACCCAACCGCCTGTGGTCGCGCTGCAATTCCGGAACCGCCTTGAAGCAGTGCCGGAGGCAGTTCATTAAACTCTGATGAAAATCATCATCGGCGAGGACAAGTTTATAGTGCATCCACAGGCCGTCTTTGCGGGCCTGCACCAGTCCGGATTTTCGCAGGTAGGCCAGATGCCGGGATATTTTCGGTTGCGATATTTCCAGCACGCGGACAATATCACACACGCACAATTCGCCGTTCAGAAGCAGATGCAGGATGCGTAATCGCGTACGATCCGAGAACGCCCGGAACATCCGATCCGCCGATCCCGCCGCCACAGAAGATTTCTTTACCTTCATCATATATGCTCAAGCATATACACTTACCGGCTGTACGTCAAATCCGATTAGACACCCCCCCGTCGCGACGGGGCGTGGCAATCACTTTTCACGGCCCGAGTATTCGCGTATAATTCCCCTCATTGAATCGCCGGAGTGGCGGAACTGGCAGACGCGCCGGACTCAAAATCCGGTTCTCGCAAGAGAGTGTGGGTTCGATTCCCTCCTCCGGCATCCGCAAGATCATCAACGCTTTTACAGGTCTTGAGCCTGCCACATTTCCCGGGCGTTTATTTATCAGTTGTGTTTATCATGTGATGAATTGTCTCTTTATGCGGTAAACAGCGATAGATTATTAGCTCAATGCGGAAGCGTTGAGTTGGCCGCGGAATGTGATTTGCTGGCGCGATGCAGGGACGCCGGCACGAATGGTACAGCCCGTGCCGCCGGCGAGCGTGCCATGGTTCCCAGCGTGGTGTAGCGTCGGCTGGCGGCATGTTCGATGACCAGATGAACGGAGTGTGGGCTGCGTCCGAGTTGATCGAAAATCATAAGCGTGTTTTTTCCGGCTTTGAGCCAGCAGGAGGGGATATATAAACCCATGGGCATATATGGATCGGGATACCGTCCCAGGTTGTGGCCGTTGATCCACATGTATCCGCCATCCAAGTCTCCCCAGGCTACCCGCAGGACCAGGCGGAAACCAGCGGTTCCGGGATGGCAAATAAAACTGGTACGATAAAAAGCCGGAACATCGGGCAAATGGGATAATTTCTTCCATCGCCCTGACAGGTGATCCTGCCCGATGCCACCGCGCATGCGCCAATGCGCCACGCGCATCGGCCCGGCTTTGGAGCCTGGACGAATAAGCAGAACGTGCCCCCAGATTCCCATGGATGCGACCGAATTATAGGGACCAATATATGTCCATAATTTAGGCCGTCCCTCTGAAATCGCCAGCACCGCCAGAGTATTGACCCCGGCGGCTAATTGCACAGGAATTAACTTCTGTGAACCTGCCGCCACCAACTGACCGTTGATAAATACGTCCGCGCTGTTACGCAGGTGGGAAAATAACAGACGGTACTTTCCGCCATGGGTGGTCGTGATCTTCGCACGATACCATTCATGCAGGCCGGGATAATCGCGCTCGAATATCTGGAAAAGCTTTCCGGTAAGGTCGTAGCCCTTTTTGCCGCGATCCTTGTATTCCCAAAGGATCGCGCATAGTGTCTCGTCGGGGACAGGTCGTTCCCCGAAGCGCTTTTGCACTTCCGTGATGGCCCTGAAGCCCGGCCCGAACTGGTCGCAGATGGTTTGTGCCGCTCGCTTCTTCTTGAGCATTTCGACGGGCGTTTCGGGGCTGACGTATTTGCGAAACACCCTCGCAAGCTGAACGCGCATCCACCGCTCGGGGATTTGCGCAATCGAAAGAAACAGATTGATCGAGGAGTAAGCCTGCCCCAGCAAATGCCCGAACGTGAC
>JAKAZF010000509.1 GCA_021826605.1 Planctomycetota bacterium
CGGAAAATTTATAAACGCCCCGATGGAACCCCCGGATATCGCTGCGCCGCTGAACCCGTTGCCGATTATGTGGCGAAAGGTGGTCGTGAAGAAGACACAATTGGTCGAAAATGTCTCTGCAATGCGATGTTTGCAACCATCGAACTCTTCTAGGTTGAGTCCCTGGGTACACCCGAAACCGCTATTGTTACCGCCGGTGATGATGTCGTGAATATCAAGCAATATCTGCAGCCGGGGCAAAGATCCTATTCATCCGCAGATGTCCTGAATCAAATTCTTAGCCGGTAATATATTGACCATCCAGCTCATTGGGCTGCCCCTGAACGCTCCTGCCAAGAGCCAGGATGCAAACGGTAATCGGCCGCACCAAAAGCACCAGCGATTGATCAACACCACTGCGCAATGCCGGTTCCGGAAACACCTCTGTGCAAACTTCTTGACACAGGCCCAAAATCCCCATAACCTACAAATTAGATCAGATTAAAGGAGATTTATATGGCTAGGCTTTTTTCCGACATCACCAAGACCATCGGCAATACCCCCTTGGTACGTATTAACCGTCTGGTTCCGGCTGGACAGGGCATCGTTTATGCCAAGTGTGAATTTTTTAATCCACTGGCGAGCGTCAAAGACCGTATCGGTGCCGCCATGATTGAAGCCGCTGAAAAAGCGGGCCAAATCAATAAAAACACCCATATCATGGAAGCCACCAGCGGCAATACGGGTATTGCTTTGGCATTTGTCTGTGCAGCCAAGGGTTATAAGCTTACGCTTTACATGCCGGAAAGCATGTCCCTGGAACGCCGCAAACTGTTGCGAATCATGGGTGCCAATCTGGTACTTACCCCCGCCGCGGAAGGTATGCCCGGAGCCATCCGCCGCTGCAATGAAGCCGCCGCGGAAGACAAAAATGCCATCATCGCCAAACAGTTTGAAAATCCAGCCAATGTTGACATTCATCAGAAAACCACCGCCGAAGAAATCTGGAACGATACCGACGGCAAGGTTGATTGCCTCGTATCAGCGGTGGGTACCGGGGGAACAATTAGCGGCGTTGCCAGCGTGATCAAAAAGCGCAATCCAAAATTCAAAGCCATCGCTGTTGAACCTACTGGTTCGCCGGTTATTACACAATGTAAGGCGGGCCAGCCATTAAAGCCCGGCCCGCACAAAATTCAGGGAGCGGGTGCCGGCTTTATCCCGAAAAATCTGCATGTTGATCTTGTGGATGAAGTCATTCAGGTTACCAATGAAGACGCCTTTGAATGGGCTCGCCGCCTGGCACGGGAAGAGGGCATCCTGGCGGGTATCAGTTCCGGGGCAAATATGTGGGCCGCGGCTCAGGTGGCTGCCCGCCCGGAGATGAAAGATAAAATTATTGTGGCGATTATGTGCTCAACGGGTGAGCGTTACATCAGTACCGCGATGTATGAAGGGTTGGATGCCTGAGGTAACACCGCAGGCGTACCACCACCCCGGGCATTACCTGCTGGCGGAAATCGAACCGCGTTAACATGAACGATGATCCGCGAGGGTACAAAAACAAACGGGCAACTGCATAGTCAGTTGATTGCGCGCCCGGCCGACGGCACCATTGAGGACATAAGCGAATGTCTGGACGGAACCGGCAGCTATAAAATTCATAATTATTATGATGAATGGATGGACGATATTCCCCTTCGCCACAGTAAACCACATGGTTCGGCAAGGCGGCAGGTAACGCGGGAAGCTCGTTGAAATCCGCCACGATGCCGATGGTCGGTGTGAAGCCGCAACGCAGCCATAAGGGAGCGCCGGTTACCAGTTCCACGCCCCCTGGCGCGCATTAATTGTGTTGCGGCGGGCATCTTCCGCTTCGCGGAAATGCTTTTGGACTTCCAGTATTTCCGCCTCCCTATCCAGAAACGCCTGCACCACGCGCGGGCCAAATTGTTTTCCGGACTCGCTGCGAATCACGCCACAGGCGTGCTCGTGACTCTGCGCCGCTTTGTACACGCGACGTGACGTAATCGCATCATACACATCCGCCAAAGCCATGATGCGCCCGGCCCAGGGAATCTGTTCGCCGGCCAGGCCGCGCGGATAGCCGCGGCCATCATAGCGCTCATGATGGGTTGCGGCGATGTCCCGGGCCATTTCCAGAAAGGCCGCCTCCGGGTAGCTCTGCAATACTTCATTGAGCGTTGCGGCACCAATGGCGGCATGTCGCTTCATGACTTCATATTCATCGGGTGTAAGCTTGCCGGGTTTGAGAAGAATAGCATCTGGAATGGCCACTTTTCCAATATCATGCAGAGGACTGGTGTCATAAAGCATCTGCACAAAATCGGCATTGATAACCTGCGCCAGTTCCGGTCTTTTGGCGAGTTGCTCGGCGATAAGTTTCACATAATTGCGCGTTCGCTCCAGGTGCAGTCCGGTTTCCTGATCCCGCGATTCCGCCAGTCGCGCCAGCGCAAAAATGGTCACATCACGCGTTTCCAGCGATAACGCCCGTTCACCGGCTTTGATGCGCGCGATGAGTTCCCCGGTATCGAATGGTTTGGTCATAAAATCATCGGATCCCGCCGCAATACCCTCCGCCACATCGACCGGATCGTCGCGCGAACTTAACATTATAACATACACATATCTACTTAACTTTCGTTGTCGAATTGCCCGGCATAACTGAATGCCATCCATCGAATCCATCATCCAGTCGGTAATGACCATACGAATCGGAGATTGCGACAACATATCAATCGCCGTGGCTCCGCTGGTGGTTGTGACAACATCATGGCCAAAACGGACCAGTGCGGACCGGATCATCTCCAGCGCGATGGGATCATCATCGACCGCGAGAATTTTCATACCGTTATGCTCCTTATTCCGATGCGGATTTACCGGACGATGTCTTTCGCTGTGCCAGATAGTCTATACATCGGTTCATTTCAGATCGGA
>JAKAZF010000510.1 GCA_021826605.1 Planctomycetota bacterium
AATATCTCTTTCACACCAGACGGTGGTAAAGTTAAGCTTGGAGCATACAATATGCTCCAAAGGGCGACCAAGGCAGGCCCCACAGGAACCCCAAGATGAGATAATTAGCTACGTGCCCGTTTCGCTTTGATGAGGCTGGCGATATTCTTTAGGCGTTCGGAAATTTTATGCGATTTTCTACCATGGTCGGGAACTGGTGATGATCAATTTCAGGTTGCGGCGGTGGGTACGCGGTGGACCCGTGTTGGCGGTGTGGGTTGTATTCGTCGGAGCAACGGCCAATTCGGTGCGGGCTGCTACGTATGCACCGGTGAAAGCGCACGATACGCGGATGCTCAATATCGTGCGGCGGTATAGCATTCCCGTAATCGCGGGACAAAAAAATGTCGCCGCGCTTCCCGCCATGTTCAGCTTCTGGGGGGCCACCAATCAACAGATTATTCTAAAATCCAGTTTCAGTTACAGCGTTGCGCCGGATCGCATACGTATTACGGCCGACGATCTAGGAATGAAGCGCCGTAATTATGAACTGACGTGGAACGCACCCCGCACAAGCAAAATTGTTGTCACGCAAAAGCTGCTGGTAAAATTGCACTATGACGCCGTGCTGTATACATCAGCTTGGCTACCGTACGCCCCCAAAGTGCTGGCATCGTATAGGGTACAACTTCGAAAAACCAAAACCATCAATCCGGATAATCCGAGCTTAGGCCCGATCTGCAAGAAAATTTTAGCGCGGACAAAATGGGCCCAGGAAGTGGTGCAATTGACCTGTGATTGGATCAATAACCACGTGACTTTCCAAAGCGGCGATTCCGCCTCATCCGATCAGACACTTCAAACGCGGCGCGGAAATTGCGAAGGCATGAGCCGCCTTGCCTGCGCTCTGCTGCGCCGGATGGGCATTCCCGCTTCCAAGGTGGATGTCAAATTCATTGGTGCCGACAGTGGCCACGCCTTTATTGAAGCTTATTTCCCCGATGCCGGCTGGGTATTTTATGATCCCACGAACCATCTGCATGGGTTTGAAAGCCTCGATTATCTGGCCGCCACAGGCTGGTCGTACCACGTAGCCAACTCGTCGGGATTTCATTGGTATACCGGCTATTTTTGTAAGGAAAAAGACGTTTCGCCCTACGATGACCGGCTGCAGTTGATGCGATACCCGATGCGGCGTGGGCCGAAGGCGACGGTCGCAGGTGCACACGTCTGGAATGATCCGACGCCGCGGAACGTGAAAGTGCGGCGCCAGTCAATTAGCGCCATGATCATGGATATGTCCGTCCCGCCGGGGGTAAGAAAATATTCTTCCGGTGCAGAACAGCCCGAAAAATCTGTGTCCACCATTCCCTCAGCGAAGCACTGATCCGCAGAAAATCGCAGCGTTCGCCCGTCGCTTCGCCCTTCGGCTCTCGCCAGAATGTGCTGCTGGCTATAGAATGCCGGTATGAAAGTCAGTTTGTTTGTTACTTGCCTCACCGATTTATTTGCTCCTGACGTGGGAATGGCGGTTGTTAAAACGCTGGAGCATTTCGGATGCAGCGTGGATTTCCCCACGGGCCAGACTTGCTGCGGCCAGCCGGCGTTTAATAATGGGTATCCTGCGGAAGCTCGGGCCTTAGCGGTTAAAATGATTGATGTCTTTCATGATGCGGACTATATCATCACGCCCTCGGGGTCATGCTGTGCCATGATACGGGATCATTACATTGAATTATTTCATGATGATCCGGATCAACGGAAACTCGCGGAGGATTTTGTCGCCCGGTGTTACGAATACGTGGAATTTCTGACCAAAATTTTGAAAGTTGATTTATCCACGCTTTCGCTGCCGGAAAATGAAACATTCACCTATCACTTCACGTGCCACTTGCGCGGTCTGGGAGCCACCGGAGAGCCGGCGATCCGATTGCTCAAGCAGCTTGGCGGGGCGCAATTTACGGCCCTGGAAAAGGCGGAACAGTGCTGTGGTTTTGGAGGCACGTTTGCTATTAAATATTCGGATATCAGCGGGGCCATGGTGCGCGATAAGGTGCAATGCGGCAGCAAAACCGGGGCACAAACCATGATTGTAAATGACGGCGGATGTGCCATGAACATCGGCGGTGCCTGCCACCGCATGGGTGCCTCATTTCGGGTCCAGCATATTGCGCAGATCATCGCCGCCGCTGTTGAGCACACCGCGAGGGCGTCATGAACAGCGTTAAGGAATCATCACCGCCGAAGCGCGGCTTATCGTTGCCGGTGTTTCATCCGGATTTCATGGCCGAGGCCCACGTGGCCTCCGCCGATGCGGTCCTTCATGCGGCACTGGATAATTCCGTAACCAAAAAAGATTATGGCCGCCGGAGCAGCTTGGCGGAACTGCCCGATGCGGATGGCCTGCGGCAACTGGCCGGCGATATAAAACGCCATACTCTGGATCATCTGGATTATTATCTGGAACTTCTGGAACGCAATGTTATCAAACATGGTGGGGCGGTCTATTTTGCCGCCACACGCGAAGAGGCCAACAGTCTGATTGTAGACATCGCCCATCGCACCGGCAGCAAGCTGGTGGTAAAAAGTAAAAGCATGGTCAGTGAAGAAACCGAGCTGAATGACGCCCTGATCGCGGCGGGTATTGAACCGCTGGAAACGGATCTCGGCGAGTTTATTTTGCAGGTGGATAACGATCATCCGACGCATATTGTCATGCCGGTCATTCATAAAAATGCCGCTGAAATCGGACGGATATTTGCCCGCTATTTCAAAACCCCCTTTACGGATAATCCGCAGGAACTCGCGGAAATGGCCCGCGTGTATCTGCGGAATCGCTTTAATCAGGCGGATATGGGCATCAGCGGTGTGAACTTTGCGGTGGCTGAAACCGGGTCGCTGGTGTTATGCACCAACGAAGGCAATGGCCGCATGTGTACCACCCGCCCGCGGATTCA
>JAKAZF010000511.1 GCA_021826605.1 Planctomycetota bacterium
CATAACACACAATTTAACGTTACTGCCCGAAAATTGCATCCAGATCGCAGATTATCAGACAATCGGGGATATTCCATACGCCGCCGATATAACCATGAAAGAGAAATTCACGGGAAACAACAGCATCTGGTCTTGCCGCGGCATTGCGTTCCGCGTTGTCCGCAACACTGGACAAGCGTTGTTCTATTGCATTTTTGTGCCGAGTCTTCCTGTATTAAAGGGATGTTGTGCTGCCGGGGTGGTAATCATATCCCGGTTGAAACCCTTTTTTCCCATCACTTGGCTGGACCGTTCGCTGCTGGTATGATTACCGCATAATCATCAATGAAATCAATAAGATCAATATTGATTTCCGCGATGATTATTCACATTATGCCGCCGTAGCTCAGTTGGTAGAGCGAAGCTTTCGTAAAGCTTAGGTCCTGGGTTCAAGTCCCAGCGGTGGCTTTCTCAGAATGGCCGCCAAAATAACCTGCGGGTTTCACGCCGCACCGAGCGATTGATTCGCAATCACGGGCACAGCTGATTGCCGGCCGTGCCTTTTTCATGCCCCTCATGGCGCGACTATGAATAACACCCATTGGAAGGTGGCCTGATACCGCTTTTCCCAATATTGGAGCGGAAACGAGCACCGTTTCCTCAGGAATTATTGCGCCATGTACCAGCGGGTGCTTCCGCCCAAGGGTCGTGTATTGATTGGATCCGTTATTGATGATTCAGCGGATTAACATCCAGTCGATGCAACCGATTAAGCATCGCATGAATGCGAATCGCTTCGGCCAGATGATTTTCATTAATGGCGGCGGTCATGGCTTTGCGCAACGCGCCTGCATATTGCAGACGAATATCGTGCAGCCGCGCAAGATAATTTCCTCGTGCTTCCGCGAGGGCGATAATATAGCTATTCCAAGCCTTGCGTGCCTGCGGATCAGTAAAGCCAGCGATTAATGGGGCGTTGAAGGATGGGCTGTTCATGGCGGTAATCATGATACTCAGCCGTCGCGTCTCAGCTGCACTCGTGCCAGTCATCACCCGCCGCAAAACCGCCTGCAGCAGTGCCTTGCATGTTGCAGTGGCGCGGGTAACACTGCGGCGGTGGCGTTTCAAGGCGGCCTGCACTTCCTGCCGGTCATGTTGCCCGGCCGCGATGGCCATTGGGCTGGTGAATCGTCCGGAGAGAATTGGAGCCGGCCCGGTAAATTCGCCGGGATTTCTCTCATGCGCGGGAAGCAAGGGATTTCCCCCCGCCCCATCGCTCATTGGGAACGGATTATAAACTGGAGTTTCCGGAGCAGGGGTACTGCTGCGGATCGGAATTAAGTAGGCGGAGTAAAATATGACACTGCTGCGCGCTGCCACACCCAGGGCGTACCCGGGCGGTGGAGACCAGGTCGAATTGATGGTGGCATTGTGGTAATGCGTCTTCCAAGCATAGATGAGTTTATTATTGATATACGCCCAGGCGCCGTTTTTCCGGATTTTGATAAAGCAGCCGTAGCGCCGATTATTCGTCAGGCAACTGGCGAAATGCCGTGATGCCGGGCTGTTGATAATGCTCTTACCGTTGACCACCTCGAAGCCGTCAATGTGATTGTCATAGGCTCCCATATCCCAGTCAAATTGGTGTCCAGCGGCCGAGCAGACAATCGCCACATCATTCTTTGTGTGGGTGCGGGCAAAGCTCACATATAAGTTGTACTGTCGCGGCGCTTTGATGCGAAAGCCGATACTCACATTTCTCCAATTGGAACGGCATATCAGATGCCCATTTTTGAAAGCCCACCGATTGGCCGTTCGGGAGTCCCGCTTGATATTAACCAATTTCAACAGATTGATGGGAGGCAATTCTTTTCGCCAGGGCATGGCATCGGCGGCTTCGCAGGTGATTCTGCCGTTTATGCCTTGTGCCCGGGCCACCGCCTGCCCGGCCTGTCTGCTTATCATGTTCGGCCCTGAATACAGCAGCAAACAGATGGAAATCATCGTGGCTTTTTTTTTGACGGTTGGAAGCTGTATCCCCATAGACAACGCCCCTGTTAAAAACCGCTTCGCATCATTCGGTCAATGTCTTCTTTGTTACCGTTGAGCCGATCCAATTCCGCCATGACCTGATTGTGGCGGCGAGCAATGTGTATCGGACCGTTGGGCGTCCCCGCCCAATTACCGCATGTACGTACAAATCGACGTAATGTTTCTACCAGCGGCAGGCAGCGCAACGAGCCTATTTCCGACAGTTTGTTAAGCCGGCGAAGCGAATCTCGAATCGGTGAACCCAGCAAGGGAGCATTGGGTGGCGGATCATCCCAGAGGTATGCGGAATAAAATTGAATTGCGGCGAACGCCTCATACATGGTGGCTCCAATCGAAAGCCTCTTAGGCTGTTTCCCCGCAGCGAGTTCAAGTAAGTACTGCGCCGAGAGATCGTTTGGCGCGAGAGATGTAATCTGCTTAAGGCGCTCGATGGTCGCGGGGTCGTGAAGCGCCCCCAATCCATTTCTGTCGAATTTTTTCTGGAGCGTCTCAAACAACAGCATTGCATAGCTGATATCACGGGGTTTATTCCGCCGCATCATGGCCATGGCCTGCTGCAGCGTTCGCACCGAAAAAATCTGAATCCGCCATGCCGTTTGCGGTCCGTCCAGCAACATCACGTCACAAACATTCCGGCCATTGCTCTGCGGAACAACCACGCCGGTGAGATGATCGGCGATGGCCCCATGGATCTTTGCTTCCAGTCCGCCGACGGCGCGCACACGCCAATCCGCGGTGATGGCTCCGGTGATTGCCATGGTGCGGTCCAAGTGGGTATTTTCCAGCAAGGAGAGCATTAATACAGCGCAGGCACAACTGGCGGAATTGCCGTCCACCGCGTCATATTGATCAGCAAAGCTGAAGTTGATACGGCCGGGTTGTATTTCCGGGTA
>JAKAZF010000512.1 GCA_021826605.1 Planctomycetota bacterium
GCTGGCCCGACCGGTGGAGTATATAACTCCTGAAACCTGTTTTGACGTAACGGTGCATGTGTTCGGCGAATCGCCGGAGCCGATTACACTCTATGAAGATGACGGCATGACCTATGATTTCCAGAAAGGAAAACAGAATCGCATTGCCATAACCTGGGCACAAGGCCATGGCAAAGTGCAAAAATCAGGTGCCTACGGCGGACCGGTACGGTATAAAATAACAGCTTTCCAGCAGGCTTAAGGAAACTGCAATCAGGTGGATGATGGGCATTGGCAAACCGGAAATTTAAGGATAATGACCCCACAGGCTTACATGACTCTTGTAGGGCCACATGATGAAAAGGAGTGTACTGATATGACCGCTCTCAATTGCAAACCCGGCCACAGCGTTTCGATGCGTGGGGCCGTCGATGGTCTATTTTTCCACCGTTGGACCCTTGTGATAACCGCCGCATTGTGGTTGGGTTTGATCCCGTCAATTAAAGCGGATTCTGCGCGGAAATTGATTTGCAAATCAGCTCCGCCGGTCAAACTGATACGAACGGGGCCAGGTGATTACTTTGCTGATTTTGGCCAGGATTGGTTTGCACAATTGCATCTGCGCATAAACAGCCCCGATTCTCATCGGGTCGTCTCCGTCATGATGGGGGAACGGGTAATATCGGGAAATCGGGTGAACCCCCATCCCGGCGGCTTTATTACCTTTTATAAAACTCACCTGCGTCTGCGCCGCGGGCTTCATATATACAATGTGCCGCTGCCGCGTGCCGACGCCCGTCGCATGCCGCGTTCGATCGGTGCGGTTATGCCGTTCCGCTATGTCCAGATTATCGGTTGTCCTTCGATTCTCCATCCCCGCGATGTGCAGCAGATGCGCGTACATTATCCATTTGACCGTACCGCCGCCCGGTTTCATTGCGCCAATAACAATCTCAATGCGATCTGGCATTTATGCCACCACACCATTGAGGCGGTCACGTTCTGCGGTTTATTTGTGGATGGCAACCGCGAGCGCCGCCCTTACGAGGCCGACGCACTGATTGCGGAGCTGGATTGGTTTAACAATACCACGGACACAACCTTGCCCGCCCGAACCGACCAATATTTGATTTATCACCCGACCTGGCCCACAGAATGGATTATGCAAAGTGTGCTGGCGGCATGGTATGACTACCTGTACACCGGCAGCAAAACCCTGATCCGCAACAACTACACCGCACTGAAGGCAAAAACGCTTGCCGCTCTGGAACGCCCGGATGGCCTGATCAGCACAATTGTGCCGCCCGTTCCCGTATCCGTACTGCACTCCATACACCGGACCCGCCCCATTCGCGCTGTTGTCGACTGGCCCCAGGACGAGCGCGATGGATACGTCATGCGACCGGTTAATACGGTTGTCAACGCGTTTCATTACCGCAGCATGGTGCTGATGTCACGTATTGCCGCCGCCTTGGGGCACACCCATGATGCCCGGTATTTCGCTTCCCGGGCAAAGCTGATCCGCACCACGATGAACCGCCTGCTTATCAATCCGACAACGGGGTTGTACGTCGACGGCATTGGAACCAAACACAGCGCCATACAGGCCAATTTCTTTCCTCTGGCATTTGGCATTCCGCCCCGGAAAGACTGCGGCCATATTGCACGGTTTCTGATCAAACAGGGCATGCGCTGCAGCGTTTATGGTGCCCAGTATTTGTTGCCGGCGCTGTATCGTGCCGGGAAGGCTCAGGCCGCTCTGAATCTGCTTAGTTCCTCCAGCGATACCAGTTGGATGGCGATGTTGGCCGAAGGCTCCACCCTAACCACCGAAGCATGGACGTTGCATATAAAGCCCAATGAAGACTGGAATCACATATGGGGAGCGGCACCGGGGAATATCATCCCGCGCTATCTCATGGGCATTCGCCCGTTGGAACCGGGTTATGTTAAGGCGCTTATCGCACCGCAACCGGGTAATTTGAAGTATGCGGAAATAACCGTACCGACTGTTAAGGGGGAAATATCGGAAAATATTCAACAGAAGCCGGATTCCGCGATCTTGTCCGTTACAATCCCCGCTGGAATTCATGCTGTCATACGCCTGCCGCGCTCCTGGCGGAAAGCGCGAAAAATCACGTTTGATGGCCATCGGTTAACCGCCGGGGCAAAAAGCAAAGTCTTATCCGATGTCGGGGCGGGACATCATGTCTTGGTCATATTGAACCAATGAGTGTCTGTGCGGGAAAATTCGCTCCCCCGACGCGCATTGTGCATAGTCGTCATTGCCTGCTCTACTGCCCGGAAAATTGAGGGGGACGCTTTTCAGTGAAAGCCGCAATGCCTTCTTGTGCATCTTTGGTGTTGAGACATCGAATATAGCCCGCAGTATCGGCCAGATAGGTGATCTTCGGCTGCACGCCTTCATCAGCGTGAATCAGCCGCTTGGTTTCCCGTAAAGCGGCCGGAGCCAATGTCAGCAGTTTATCGGCGAACGCGCGCACCTCTGATTCGAGACGTTGCTGCGGCACCACATCATGAACCAGGCCCCAGGCCAAGGCAATCTGGGCGGAGATTTGCCTTCCGGTTACGCACAGATCTAAAGCTCGAGCCTTTCCGACCAGATTCGTCAGTTGTGCCAGGCCATAACCCGGCGGCCAGCCGAGTTTGATTTCAGGCATTCCAAAGACCGCGTTAGTCGCGGCGAAACGAAAGTCGCAGGAGTAGGCCGCCACGCATCCGCCCCCCAGGGCTACGCCATTAACGGCGGCGATAATAATCTGCGGGAGTTGCTCAAAAGCGAGAAACAGTCTTGCTTGCCGATGACTGAGCTGTTCAGCCGCCGCAATGTCCAGTCCCGCCACTTCTTTGACATCGTCACCGGCACAAAACGCGCTTCCCGCACCGGTTATAATCACGACCCGTACTTCTGGGTTC
>JAKAZF010000513.1 GCA_021826605.1 Planctomycetota bacterium
AAAAGCTGCTGCGTTTCAAGCAAACGTGACGCCCCATCCAATATTTGTAAAACCGAATTCCCCTTGCCATCCACCGACACCGTGCCATTCCCCCGGCTGTCATAGCCGCTAAGGGTAAAGATGGTCGCCGGCTGCGAACCCTGATCGCTGTAGGCAATCTGCGTTAAATCGGTGGTAAACGTCCCATCCGCCCCCTGCGTGGCTGTGGCGACGGTCTGGTTCATACAGTCATGGAACGCAGCCATCTGGAAGATTTCCAAGGCTGTTACCGGCGCGGTAATGGTGGATTTTTCCGTGCGGGTTATCAGTGTCGCATTGGAATTGCCATCGAATTGTCTTTCCACGATATTGCCCAGGGCATCGGTGGTCTGGATTTGACGGTCCGCGCCATCATAGCCGATCGCGCTTACCGCGGTATTATCACCAATGGACTGCACGGCTCTGTCCGCACGGTCATAAACCGTGCGGGTCAGCACGTAGCTGCTGCCCCCGGCGGTCAGGGTCACCGTCTGGTTATGATTGTTGGCCGTGGAATTGCTGGCCAATCCACCGCCGGTGTGGGTAACCGCTCGGCCTGAGGGTAAAACTGTGCCCGATGCGATAAAGACATTATTCTGGCTTTCATATTGGCGGCCGGCTTCATCAAAGCGTGCGATCTGGGTGGACAGGAGTTGATTGCCCGACCCGGTGCGGTCCGTAGGCGTTACGCCGCCAATCGTGCCGAATTGCTCGGTCTGAATGGCATGGCCCGCCGGGTCATATTGCATCTGCACATTGCCCCCCACGGCATCCATGGCCTGAATGACCCGGTCAAAACCGTCAAGTGTGTTCATCAACTGCCAGTCGCCCCGATGAAAAAGCGATGTCCCGGATTCAAAGGCGTCGGCAATGGTGGCCACCAGCGTGTTGTTGGAAGTTCCCCGCATGGCCGGGGCAATCTGGGCCAACGGGTTGCCGTTATTGTCCGTAATATAAATGGAAATCGCGGCCGTGGCCGGGTTGACCGCCGTATAACCCACCCGCTGCGCGATGCGGATATTGCGTTCATCGTAATCAGTTTCAACCAAATTCCCCATTGGTTTGGTAACGCCGGTCTGATTGCCGTTGGGGTCATAGCCATAGGTGGTCGTTAAACTGCCGGGATTGGAGCCGGTCGCATCAATATCATCCTGAATTTTCCAATCCAGAATGTTGAACGTGTACAGGTTGGTAAACCAGCCCGGCCTGACCGTTCCACCGGGGCCAGCCACCATCGGGGTATGGGCGGTAAACCCTGATCCGGTGGGCGTGAACTGCCCATAGCCAGGGCTGGTCGGATCTGCTGAATCAAACTGTACCTGCAAATCCTGCGTGTCGGTGCGAATGACATTGTCATTGGCGTCGTAATAGGTTTCCAGGGTGAAGTTGTAAGGGGCTGGGGAGATTGTCCGGTAAACCTGGCCCACTTCGTTGCGTTCGGTAATGCTGGTAAACCCACGCGGATCGGTTACCGCATTGGGATTGCCCAAGGGGTCATAAGCACATGATACGCACCCGGTTGCCGCCGGGCTGTCGCCCTCATAGCGTGTAACCAAATCCTGATAGATTCCGGGCGTATTGCTGCGGGTAATCAGATTCAAGCTCGACTGGTTGAACGCCACCAAGTCGCCCGATGCTCCCACCAGGCTCATCACATCATTCGGGTCGGCATCCACATGCACTTCCCGCGTCTGGCCATATTGCTGGCTGCTCATGGCCGGATTAATGGTGCCGTCACCATTGGGATCATTTTCCGGGTAACGGACATAAACCGTAATGTTCCCTTCGCCATTGGTATGGGTGGTGGTCTGCCCACGGGCATTGACCGTAAAGAGTTCAATGCGGCTTTGCGTGGTCGTGCTGGTAGACCCTATTACCGTCGCCGAAGGATGCTGAATTTTAAGCGTATTGCCCACCATGGGAGCGGCCACCGATTCCTGCGGCCACACGCCGCCCGTGCCATCACCCGTCCCATCACCGTTGATATCACCCAGATTGGTCTGGAAGCCCGCGGGTATTCCGCCTGTACCGGTGGCGTTGGTCATCTGAGTATTGACGTAGCCGATCAACGTATTAATCTGCCCGCTGTTCAAGCCCAGCAGGCTCTGCAAGGCCGGGCTGTCGGCAATAGTCGTGGCCTGATTTTTCTGGTAGTCAAAATAGGTAATCGTGGCATAGGCACTGCGGTTGGCATTGGTGGGGGCCGCGGTCCCATTCTGCGGGGTGTAATACACATTCGCGCCACTTACCACATTGATCGGATTGCCGCGTTCCTCAATCATGGCACATTGCTGATTGTAAATCGGGTCATAAAAATAGCGTTTGCTAAGTTCAAATTGCCCATTGGACCCGGCCAGGGTTGATGGCACATTGTAGTTGTTGCCCGGAAGGCGGGTTTCATTCAGCAGCAGTGATTGGCGCGGCGGGTAAAAATCACCATTGCCCGTTGTACCCAGCCCCGGCACAATGCCCGTCTCATAGGTGTATTCTACGCTATTGCCTTCGGGATAAATGACCGCCAATTCCTGATTGGTATACAGATCATACACCGTCCAGGTGACCCAGCTTGGGGCGGGAAATAACGCATTGTTGACCACCAGTTTATTGCGGGTGGGCAGATGTTCCACCCGTACCGGCATCTGATTGTAGTTAAAGTCATAGGTTGTCTGATTGCCGTTGCGGTCTGTGACAATAGCCCGGAACACAATGGGATCATACGGATTGGTAATATTGACCGGCAGATCCGCGGGATTGGAAATATAGACGTAAGTGGCCGTCCCGCCCACTCCGGTGGTTCCTCCGCCAGCCGTCACACTGGCTACCCGCCCCCAGCTGTCCGTGTCCGTCGGATCCTGGCCATAGGCCATCTGGTAACGCGGCGTGGCGCTGGCGTAAACC
>JAKAZF010000514.1 GCA_021826605.1 Planctomycetota bacterium
TGCAATATGAAAAACAGCACCTGTCCAATAATGATCAATAATGTAAGATGTGGAATCGCGAACCGGGAAAGCTTCCGTTCCAGTTTGTCTTTAAAGCCCATTTTCATACACCTGCAGGACAAAAAGCCAATTCTACGCCAGTCTGCAACGAAAAGCATCCCGGCGGGGCGCTTGGGTGGAAAAAACCGGCGACAAATCAGATGCCAGACTCTGTTCGGGGCGGTGGTAAGCGCCGAAACGCCCAGGCTCAATGCCGCGCCAATGGCACCAAATGCCGGCCTGCCCGTTGCTCGTTGCTTCCCGGCGCGCCGGGATTCGTTGTTCGTTGAGTGTGCCTCATTGCCCATTTTCTCATGGTGTTCGCAAGTAACCGCATCCATGTTGCGGAAGCGGTCACCGGCCCGAATTCAATCGGCTTTCACCGCAGGGCTTGCAAAGAATAAACGGGCGTATATCCTGCCGTATGACAGGCTTTGGTGTAGCGAGTAAAGGTACGGCAATGAGTGAATTGATTATCAGTGTTTCGGGGGTGCGGGGAATCATTGGAGATTCATTAACGCCTTCTGTGGCGACTGAATTTGGTCAGGCATTTGGTGAACTGCTCAAGCAGACCGCTTTGGATGATCAGACTGTCGCCCCGGTGAAGGTGGCAATTGGCCGCGACTCGCGTATTTCAGGCCCTATGATTCAGTCCGCCTTTTCCGCCGGCTTGATGTCCGTTGGTGTACATGTTGTAGATCTGGCAATAGCCACTACGCCGAGCGTGGCCTTAATGGGGCGATTTTTAAAAACGGATGCGGCAGTAGTGATAACGGCATCGCATAATCCACCGGAATACAACGGCATTAAATTTATTTCCCATGACGGCATCGCCTTTTCGGGCGATATTATTCATCAGCTGCGCAAAATCTATGAATCTCGAGCGTGGACTCTGGAAAGCATTGATCGTATCGGCGCGTTGGCCACGGACAGTAGAGCGCATGCCAATCATGTTCAGGCGATTTTGCAGCTTTTTGACACCAAGGCAATCGGTGCACATCGGTACCGCGTGGTGCTTGATAGCATCAATGGTGCCGGTTGTGCCCCATCACCCATGTTGCTGGGGAAGCTTGGCGTGGAATTGGCCCATGTGAACAACCAGGCAACCGGCCGCTTCGCCCATCCGCCGGAACCCACGCGGGAAAATCTGACCGATCTGTGTAATCAGGTAACGCGGCACCGGGCGGTGGTTGGTTTCGCCCAGGACCCGGATGCGGATCGTCTTGCGGTAGTCGATGAACGCGGTACGTACATCGGCGAAGAATACACGCTGGCCCTGGCCGTGCTGAGCCGTGTTATGGTCAAGCCCGGAGTGATCGTCTGCAATTTATCCACCAGCCGGATGGTGGATGACATAGCCGCGAAATTCAAGTCCACCGTCATTCGTACGCCTGTCGGAGAAGCCAATGTGGCGGCGGCGATGATGGAACATCAGGCGGTAATCGGTGGGGAGGGTAATGGCGGCGTGATTGATCCACGGATCGGGCCGGTGCGGGATTCCCTGATCGGAATGGCGCTGATTTTGGATCTTATGACACGCACCGGAAAGTCCATATCCCAGATTGTCAGCGCGATACCTCAGTATGCCATGATCAAAACTAAATTTGCCGCCACGCGATCCCAGGCTCAGGAACTGGTGGAAAAGGTAACGGCGGAATTTGCCGATCAAAAACTGGATTTGCAGGATGGGGTTCGCATTGACTGGCCGGAGGGCTGGGTGCATGTGCGTCCCAGTAACACGGAACCCATTGCCCGGGTAATTGCCGAAGCCGCGGATGAAAAAACCGCCCGGGAACTCATATCCCGCGTGCAGCGCGTTGGCGTTTCAAGTTGAGGCACCTCAACGAACAGGCTTTTTTCGGCTGGCGATTGCTTTTGTGTGTTATCGGATGAATTCGGTTGAAATTAAAGTTCTTCGCCTGCTGCGCTGGCAGCGATCGATCTGAAAAACCTTGGTAAAATGAGGCCCATGCTCACTTTACCACCGCAAAAAAGATGTTTTTCCGGACGTGTGAAATATCATCGGGCTGGAAAAAAATATTAAAGATTTTTTCTTTCTTTCAGCGCGCAGATGTGCTACGATCAACTTACTGATCCGAAATTGATCGGATTGGAAGGAAAGTAGAGTTGAGGAGAGAAATTATGGCGGCACGCATTCATATAAGTCGGTCAGAGCTTCCGGTTGTTCTGGCGGCAGTGGTTATTATCATCGGCGTAATTTGTTGGAACCACACCCAGCAAAAGCGCACCGACGCGATGACCAATACCCGGATCACCTTGGCTTCTTTGCAGGTTGCTTACCAACAATACACCGCATTCGGCGGTCCGATGCCAAAGGTGCTTAAGGGACATTCAAGTATATATAGTTTTCTTGCGGCCTATCAGCGATTTTATGCCAGGCGCAATGCGGATGGCCATTGGGAGAACAGCCCGCATCTGCTGATTTATCTGCGGCCCCGACTGACCTCCATGGGCTGGCTTTCAATGCCGGGTGGTGGAAAAATGCGCGCAATTGTGGATGTACGCGACGGGTTTGGCCATCGGATACATTTCCTTAATGATCCCGCCAAAAATCTTCATGCGCCTTGCTTTGCCGTGCATCTTCCGGAAGAATCAGGCCAGCGCAAATGGATATACAGTTCTGATGAAATCCGTTGACGCGCGTGGCAAGATCCGGCAGGATTGCAATCAATGGGCGGGTCTGTTGCCGCTTCCGCAACATGGATGCGATTGCTTGCGAACACCATGAGAAAATAGCCAATGAGCCACGCTCAACGCTCAACGAGCAACGAGTGACGAGTAACCAGCAACGGGGAATGTTTCGTCCTGGTATAAGTTGTCACTTGTGACATCGGAAATATGAGGAGTTGTGGCAT
>JAKAZF010000515.1 GCA_021826605.1 Planctomycetota bacterium
GGATGAAGAACCTCCGGTGCGATTTGAGCCAATGGCCGCAGGACAAATAACCTCTCGTGCATACGCGGATGCGGAATGGTTAAATCCGGAGTGTCAATCATCCGATCCTCAAACAGCAGAATATCAAGATCAATGATTCGCGGTCCGTGCCGCGTCTCGCATAAACGATCCCGCCCCATATTCTGTTCAACACGCACCAGTGCCGCCAGCAGGTCTTCCGGCGACAGCTCTGTGCGCAAGCGTGCCGCGGCATTGTAGTAGTCGTTCTGTCCCGGAGGGCCGCCTACCGGAGCGGTTACGATAAAATCAGATACCAGATCAATTCCGGTGCTTGGGATCGTCGCAATCTTAGCCAGTGCCTGCCGCAGATTTTCTTCCCGGCTGCCGAGGTTACTGCCCAGCGCGATATAGCAAGTAGAGGTCATAAGATCAGCGCTCCTGTTCAGGTCCCGTCGGCGGTCGTTTTCAAGCGCTGTGGTAAATCGGAGGGTGTTGCCTGATCCTTAAATCGGGTGGTGAAAATCACCAGCATCAATAATACCGATGCCCACAAGGATACTCCGATGGTCAACATCCAGCGATGACCATCGGGGCCGAAGACTTTCGCCACATCGGTCGTTAAAAACATGAGAAAAGCCGCGATCGATAATGCGATCAGCGCTCTTCGCCGCGTAATGTAAGCCACCATCGGATCGGACAATATCATCCCAACCGCCGTGAGTGTGAGTATAAGCGTCACGAAATGCGGTACCCAGGTTCGAGGCGAGGCCCAGAGCATAAACGCGGCCACGCCCCCAATTTCCATCACATATCGCCGATCACGAAGGGTCGGCAAGAATATACGCGACCACCACAATCCTATCAGCCCTATGGATACCAGAACGATACGGATAATCATATCGCATGTCGGAGCGGCGACATTAATAACATTTACATAATGCGCCGGATGCAATTTATCCGGGTGCATGGGGAACGCGGGTACATGCCGAATAAGCCGGGCGATGAAAACCGGAATGGACTGACCCACAAAATAAGTCAGATGGCCGCCCTTGAGGTATGGAACAATCATGATGTGTGTCCATTCTCGCAGCCAGGCAAGATTCTGACTCCATCCGAATATTGCCGCCGGAATCAACAGCAGGCCTGAAATCAGGCCGGCGATAATTCCACCCGCAACATGCCACTGGCGCTTCCACAAAAAGTAGATGAGAAATACCAGGGGCGTAACTTTAATGCACACCGCCAAACCCACCAGAATCCCTCCCAGCCACTTCCAGGCCGACCGGTCCTGTTGCGCAGCGCAAAGCCCCATTGTTAACGGCAGCAGCATTAATAAATTGGTCTGTCCTTCCTGGATATCCTGCAACGCGGGCCAGAACCAAACCGCCAGCATAAGCAGCACGGCGGTCATGGACAACTTAACTCCCGCCTGCCGGGCAATGCGATATACCGCCCAGAATATTCCCACGGAGAAAAAATATTTGCATAATGCCCAAATCCATTCCGCATTCGGCGGCGAGAACCATGTCAGCGGCCCGAAGATGGCCAGTGTTACCGGCGGGGTTGGAAACGTGTCGCTGGTGTACGGCACATGCCGGTTAATAAATGGCGGCACCACAACCATCCAGCGGTCAAAGTCGTTGACATAACGCGTGGAACCGGTTTTTTCACGGTGCATCACCCGTGCACGCGCCTGAAAAGCCGCCACAATTGTTACAATCAGGCCCACGGCCAGAATAATACCGACCGCCGTCTGGTGCCTGGAAAATTGTGTCGTTGCGGTTTTCACGGGTTTAATCGCTTCTTTCCTGTTGCCGCCATGCCTGATCATTGGCTTTAGATCTTCAGCGAGCCAATACGCTTGACCGCTTCCCGCAAACGTGATTCGTCCACGGTTAACGCCATGCGTAAATAGCCCTCCGCGGCCGGACCGAAGCCGGCTCCCGGAACCGTCACGACGTGCGCTTCCTCAAGCAGACGGTTGCACAAATCCATTGAGCCGATATTTTTCGGCGTATTAACCCAGCAGAAAAAGCCGGCGGTGGGCTTGCGGAAGTTCCAGCCGATTTCGGCGAGTCCTCCATGCAGCTCATCACGCCTTCGACGGTAAATCTCCATCTGCTTTTTCACGTCCGGATGATCATAATGTTCCAGGGCCGCAGCACCGGCAACCTGAACGGCATTAAACTGGCCCGAATCCACGTTCCCCTTCACCTGAGCCAGTGCCGCCACCACCGCCGGATTGCCCACGGCCCAGCCGATGCGCCATCCGGTCATGTTGAAACTCTTGGACAGCGAATGAAATTCAATTGCCACATCCATCGCGCCGGGAACCTGCAAAATGCTGCAGGGGGCCTGTTCAAAATACACTTCGCCATAGGCTAAATCATTCGCGATGATCCAGTTGTATTGTTTGGCCATTGCCACGGCTTTGGCATAAAAGCTAAGCGGTGCGGTCGCGGCGGTTGGATTGTTGGGATAATTCAACCACAGCAGGCGAGCCTGTTGTCGAACGTCTTCCGGGATGGCATCCAGATCCGGTAGAAAGTCATGCGTTTCCAGCAGCGGGAGATGAAATACCCGTCCACCGGAGAAAATCGTTCCACTGGCATATACCGGATAGCCGGGCTGGGGGACCAATACCACATCGCCGGGATTAATAACGGCCAATGGCAAATGGGCAATGCCGTCTTTGGAACCTATGGTCGTGATAATATTGTGATCCGCGTTAACCGTCACGCCAAACCGCCGCTGCATGAACCGTGCCGCCGCTTGGCGGAATGCGGGCACCCCTTCATCAAACGGATAGCGGTGATTTTTGGGGTCGTATATCGCTTTGGCCATTTCATCGATGATAAATCTGTGCGTGGGAAGATCAGGGTCGCCGACACCAAGGTTAATGACATCTTTT
>JAKAZF010000516.1 GCA_021826605.1 Planctomycetota bacterium
GCCCGTATTATGACACCTTGTGGAATGGAAGAGTTTTATGCGTCGGAATTCAAGGATGTATGCAGCTCCAAGCGTGGCAACGCGAACGTGCGTGATCCGGAACCGGGCCTTTTCACTTATTGAACTGCTGGTGGTCGTTTCGATTATCGCCATACTCATTGCCGTTCTGCTGCCCGCCTTATCCATGGCCCGTCGCGCCGCTCAGGCCACGGTATGCGCCTCGAATCTCCATGAAATGGGTGCCGCTTATATTGAGTATTTTGCGGAAGAACACGCGCACGGCATGCCCTATGACCCGGATCTGCCCAACATGTACTGGCTGGAACTGCTTGGACCATATTTTGCCAATCAGCCACCGGTGTTGCAGAACCAGAATACGGCATCATACATTCCGGCGGTTGAACAAGCGGCTCTGATTTGTCCCAGCACGCCGCAGAAAACCGTCGCACCGGGTTCCCCCGGTTACGGCGATGCATTTACCACCTGGGGGCCGGCGGCATGGTGGAATAAGCCCACCGTCACCGGCCACTATGGCAGCTACGGCATCAACGCCTGGCTCTTTGACACATCCATGCAAGCATCAACGGCCGATCCCAATCCACTGTACTGGTATACCTTCCATGAATTGCTGGGGCTGAGGCCCTATTTCAGTTACAGCGACCAGTCGCCCGGCCCGCAGACACCCGTATTTGCCGATGCAATCTGGGCTGACACCTGGCCCGACAGCAGTAATCAACCGCCGCAGTTGCCCTATACGCTTAATACCGGGTATCCCACCGGTGCGCCCAAAGGCCCCGGCGGATTGGGGCGGCTGTGTATTGACCGCCATGGCCGGGCGATTAATGTGTCATTTGAAGATGGACATGTGCAGCGCGTACCGCTGCCGCAACTCTGGATGTTACGCTGGTCCGCCACATCCCAACCGCGCAAAGTCATCATTCCATAATCGGACGGCTGTTTTACGGCATGGTCAAGTTACCGACGCCGAGCCGATGATTGCGAACAACCATCACCCGAACCTGCCCCTGGTTGGGCAAGCGCGGCAACAAGGCACCAAGATCATTAAGGGTTCTGATGCGATACGGGCCTAATTGCACCAGCACATCGCCGGGCTTCAAACCAGCTTTGGCCGCCATGGAATTCGCATTGACTTGCGTTATCAGCAATCCATTTTTCACACCAAGATTAAACTTTTCCCCCAAGGTTGGTGTAACCTGTTCGATCGTACAACCCATGATCCGTTTGACCGCTTGAATGACGCGCAATTCCCTGATTTCCGCCGGCGTCGGCGGTGCCACACTGACGGGATAGCTTCGGGTTGTGCCATTGGAAAATGTCACCACCACATTTTTCTGGCGCAATGTCACCTGCAACAGCGCCGCATACGCGTCAAGTAAATCGGGCGTGGCAATGCCATCCACGGATTTAACCGCCGGTCCGTGCGTTCCGGCCAGCACAACTTGTTCGGTAATGGTGGCCGGTGAATGAAAGGTTCTTTCCCCGGCAAACGTGACGGGAATCAACACACCGTTGGTGGTCTCCGGGTTCATCAGCGTGCCGATAAGTTCATACAACCGGTTAACACCGATGGCAAAGCCAATGTTCTGCGCGTTGCCGCGAATGGCGGTATTGATCCCGATTACCTGACCGTATGCATTCAGCAGCGGGCCGCCGGAATTACCGGGGTTAATTGCGGCATCGGTTTGAATAAGATTTTTAAGCGGGACGGGATTGTTCGGCTCACGAATTTCTCTTCCCATCGCCGAGATAATTCCGGAACTCACACTCTGACTGAAGCCAAACGGATTGCCCACGGCAATCGCAGGCTCACCGATCATCAGCGTGGAAGAATCTCCCAGAGCCAGCGTCGGGAAGCTGCGGCCCGATGCGGAATTAATTTTCAATATGGCCAGATCGGCCTGCGGATCGCTGCCGACAACATGCGCGGCATATTTTTTTCCATCGGATAATGTCACGGAAATCTCTTTGGCCTGATCAACCACATGGTTATTGGTAACCACGTACCCATTTTTCTGAATGATAAACCCGCTGCCCAGAAAATCCGCCGGCACACGCACATACGGACCGAATGTCGGTACTCCAAATATGGACCCGAAAACATTAACCTGCCGCGTGATAACCTTCTTGGCGGTAATGGAGACAATGGCCGGTTCCGCATGATGAATAATCTGCACTGTAATGGTATCGCGCAGATTGGCGGTATTCACATGCGGCTGCCATGCCGCGGCGGAACATATGCCTGCGGGAATCAGGCCGGCAAGGATCAAGACTGTGAAAACTCTGCATAGGCGCATGACTGTATCTCCAGAACCAAACATTCCATATGTCATACAGGATCAAGGCATACGAATCCAGCAACCGGCGGGAAATTCATGCCGCAGGGCCTTTGACCGCTTCTGCAACATACACGCGATCGCTTGCGAACACCATGAAAAAGCGGGCAATGATCAGTGCCGCTCGGCACACCCGGGAAGCAACGGGCAAACTGATTTTTATATGCGGCGGGTATCTGCGATGGCGACCTGGGTTGGAGCATGGATTTGGCTGATGGTGACGGTAACGGCAGAATTAGAAAGCCAAGGATCAGGGCCATGAAGAGCTTGCGGAATCTGTCACAGACCCATGCCGGAAACCGGCGAACCGCGCCGCGCGGTGATGCG
The DNA here is from genome assembly GCA_021826605.1 of Planctomycetota bacterium. Next base: position 2,682 of record JAKAZF010000516.1, read on the forward strand.
GTGCTCAATGGGCGTGGACGGTGAGAATGCGAAAATGGCGGTCTTGCGGTATAATTTTTCTGCGGAATTTTTAGGAGGCACCATGGCTGCATCGGCACCGGTTGCATCAAACAGCAATGTGATGGATATGGTTAAATCATTCGCGACGCAAACGGATGATTTTCTGCGCCGGTTTCTCGCAGACGTGCATGACGCACCGCCTTTGCTGATGGAATCAATTTCCAGATC
>JAKAZF010000517.1 GCA_021826605.1 Planctomycetota bacterium
AAAGCGTGACGCGGTGCGATTGGGGTTTGCGGAATCAACCGGTGACGTACTGGCGATTCTGGATGGCGATATTTCCGTTCCTCCCGAGGAACTGCCCCGGTTTTTTGAATTGATCCAGAGCGGCAAGGCGGAATTTGCCAATGGTTCGCGATTGGTCTATCCGATGGAATCGGAAGCCATGCAGTTTTTAAATATGATCGCCAACAAAGGCTTTGGCTATGCGTTTTCGTTTCTGTTGGGCCAGAGTATTCGGGACACGCTATGTGGTACCAAGGTCCTCAGACGCATGGAATACGATCGAATCGCCGCCAATCGGGCATATTTTGGAGATTTTGATCCGTTTGGCGATTTTGATCTGTTGTTTGGTGCGGCGCGGCTGAATCTGAAAATTACGGATGTTCCTGTGCACTACAAACAGCGTGTGTACGGATCGACCAATATTTCGCGCTTCCGGCATGGGCTTATGCTGATAAGAATGTGTCTGTTTGCAGCGCGCAAGATTTGCTTTGTATAGTGGTTCTTAATTTGAAGCATCGGCCAATGGCAGTATAATGCAGAGTTTGGCGGCGATCGTCCCTTAGGAACGGTGCTGTGCCGGGCGGATGCGATTTGTTTCAGACAGAAGAGGATATAAATAAAAAATGACCACCATGACGACCAATCAGCCGGAAGTAATACAGCGGGCACATGAACTTGTGCATATCGGCCAACTTGAAAAGGCCGTGGACCTGCTGGAGGAAGCGCATGCCAAATCTCCCGATGATGATGCGATTACCTTTCAACTTGCGTGCTATCAGGATTTATCAGGCGACGATGATCGTGCCATTGAGCTTTATGAATTGCTGGCTGAAAAGCAGCCGACTTATGCCAATGTGCTTATCAACCTATCGGTCCTGTACGAGGATGATGGTATGTATGATGAAGCCGAAAAGTGTCTTCATCGTCTCTTGCAGGCCGACCCCAACCACCCGATGGGCCGAATGTATTATCAGCACGTGGATGGTTCCATCGGTATGGAAGTGCAGGAAGAGCCCGAAAGACGCCTGGCCCCGCGTGATCTGCTGCTGAGCACCTCGGTGACAGATTTTGAACTTTCCGCCCGCGCTCGCAATTGCCTCAAGAAGATGAACATTCGATCACTGGGCGATCTGCTGCGTACCACGGAAGCAGACCTGCTGAGCTACAAGAATTTTGGTGAAACCAGCCTCGACGAAATCAAGCAGATGCTCACGAAAAAAGGTTTGCGGCTCGGGCAGGCCGCCGATGAAGCCCATGAAATGCAGAAGCAGGAAATTCTCAAGCAGGTGGCAGATCGCGTCCCTCCGGAAACCTTTGCCAAACCCGTCACCGAATTGCAATTGCCTCTGCGGGCCGCGCGAGCACTTGAACGGCTCGGCATTGCAACCGTGGGCGATTTGGCGGCGCGAACCGAAGCCGAATTGCTTGGTGTTAAAAACTTTGGCGAAACCAGTTTGGACGAGGTAAAAAGCCGTTTGGCTGAACTGGGGCTTTCACTGAGAACTGTCGACTGATGTCACTGGCGGTGCTGAGTGAAATTGGAAAATTAGTACAGGCCGCACGGATGGTGCCGTGGAGTGAATCATGCGGAAGTCAGGGAAGACGTTGCATGGTCCCTGTTGGGGCCGATTTCCAGTTTGTTCAGTTCTTACCGGCAATTTCAAGTGGTTACTGGGCGCGGGCAATAAGCCTGTGGCCGCGTTGCTTAGGTTACTAGCCGCAAACGCGCTGGCGACCGTGCTTCTTTTGTCCGGGTGCGCTGCGCCGGCAAGCTCCACATCGTGGCAATTGCCCAACCCGCCGTCGCCCCATGCGCCAGCAGCAAGGCCACCCGAAGCGTTGAACTATGGGTACCCTGCGGTACCTTCGGTCCTGCCCAAACCGAGTATTTTGGGCAGGGCGTATCCCGGGGTATTAAATTTACCCGCGCACATGCCGGAACCTTGGATCAGGGTCAAAATCACATCCCAGCAGGCCACGCCCCCCCACATCAATGCCGCTTTATATGCGGGACGGGTTTATGATGTTCGCTTGGCAGATGGAAAATATGTAGCTATTAACACCTTACCAATCGAAAGCTATCTCACGGGTGTTTTATCCAAAGAACTTTATGCCGACTGGTCTATGGCCGCCTACCGCGCCCAAGCTATCGCCGCCCGCACCTACGCTCTTTATCAGATCGAAACATTCGGTCGAACGCACGCATGGGATGTCACCGGCACCCAGTCATCGCAGGTATATGGCGGCCGAGATGCGGAAACACCCCACTCGCGTTTAGCAACCCGGCAGACGGCCGGGTTGGTGATGGAAGGTGAGGCCCATCATCAATGGGGTGTCTTTTGCGCTTATTTTTCCGCCTGTAATGGCGGTGCCGAGGAGAGCGCCCATGCTGCATGGGGTGACCACCGCGTAAGCACTCTGGTCAATAAATATACGGGTAAATTGGATGCTGCATGTCCGGAATTTCACTGGCCGACCATGGCCATCCCCATGTGGGCGGTAACCGATGCGGTGCGCTGGTGGGGAGTGAAGAATAAGCTGCCCTATCTGGCGGACTTGGGGTCGATTACCGATATCGCCGTCACGCGCAGCAACCCAATTACAGGGCGGCCGGAGATCATTACCGTTACGGATGCGGCTGGTCATATTGGCAAATTGCGGGCTGAGGAATTTCGCCTGGCGTTATTAATGGATCCCAATCCGGCCATCCACCCCCCACCGAGCAGCTTCTTCCACATTGTCGCGCGGCCATCGGAGATATTATTGGTTGATGGTCGCGGATTTGGGCACGGTATCGGGCTTTCACAATGGGGCGCAGAAAAGCTGGCGACCGAGGGATACAGCGCCCGCTACATCCTGCAAATGTATTACCCTGGTAATA
>JAKAZF010000518.1 GCA_021826605.1 Planctomycetota bacterium
TTGCGGCGGCAGTGGCTACGGCATCGCAGGGATAACTGTCGCGGACCTTATGCAATTGGGCCAGGAGCGACGCCTGCGCCATGCCATAGCCAAAACGCATTCCCGCCAGTCCATAGCCCTTGGACATGCTTCGCAAAATAATCACGTTGTCATATTCCCGCACCAGCGGCAGACCACTGGCGGGGGCGAAATCGACATACGCTTCATCGAGAAGTACCACACCGTGGAAGTCTCGGATAATGCGTGACAGCGTGGGCAGATCAGCCAGTGTGCCGGAGGGCGCGTTAGGATTAACAATTAAAAGCAATTTGGCGTTGAGATTAAAAATCTCCGCCGGAAATTCCCAGTGGGTGCCGCTGATGCGGTAGGGGAGAATAATTTTTCTGGCATCCTGCATGGCGGCCAATACCGGATACAGCGAATAGCTGGGATCTAAAAAAGCCACATGATCCCTCTCCCCCACGCAGGCGCGGAACACCAATGACAGCAATTCATCGCCGCCGTTGGTGCATAAAATCATGTCCGGTGAAATGCCATGGACTTGTGCAGCCGCTTCCCGAAATATGCGGGCGTCGGGGCTGGGGTAGCGCCGGAGTTGTTCAGCGGTTATCTGCTGCACCGCTTCCAGAACGCGGGGCGATGGTGGGTAAGGATTTTCATTGGTGTTAAGTTTTATAACGGAAATATCACCCGGTTGTTCCCCGGGAACGTAACCCGCCATTTGGATGATATTTTCTCTCACCAGCGGCATTGAGGTCCCTTGTAAAAAAATCACAATCAGCGTGCGGTGCGCTGGTCCGGCGTTCCACCACCGGCGTAGCCGGTGGCTATGTGGTTGCATCTGAATTTCTGTCCCGCGCGGTGGACATGTATGGCTATCGGTCACCAGCCCCGATTTTGCGGCCGAGCGATATTATCTAAGGGCCGTCGCGGCGGTTGGGGTGTCCAGTTCCACCTCACCTTCGTACATAATGGGAATGTTATACCGACCCGTTCGACTTACCCGTGAAATCTTTGGTTCCGGGCTGCTGGGTTCCACCGGTCCGTGTTCATAGCTGCGCCACTTCAAACCCAGATCACGTACCATTTGATGGTCCATTTCCGGACTGCGGCCATACGTGGTCAGATAATTACCGATCATGGTGCTGTCCGCACCGGCAAAAAATATCCAGCTTTGCAGATCACGCAGGCATACTTCGCGCCCGCCCGCCACTTTTAATTCAACCGATGGATAAATAAACCGGCAGATGCTGACAATTTTGAGGCATTCCATGGGTGCCAGCTTGGCCTGTCCCGCCAGCGGCGTTCCCGCGATAGCATTGAGAAAATTGATCGGCATGACATCCACGCCAATATCCCGCAGTGTAAAGACCATATCCAATCGGTCATCCCATTGTTCACCCATGCCGAATATGCCGCCCGAACAGAGTGATAATCCGGCGGCCTTGGCCGCGTGCAACGTACGCAGGCGTTCCGCGTAGGGATGTGTCGATACAATTTCCGGGTAGAAGCGTTCGCTGGTTTCCAGATTATGATTGATCCGGCGCACGCCATTGGCGTGGAGAAAATCCGCGGTCTCGGGGGTCAAGGCTCCCAACGTGGCGCAGGCGCGGGTTTTTCCGGATTTGGCAATGTCCCGAAGCAGGGGGGCAAGCCAGTTCTCCAATTCAGATCGGGTAGGGCCGCGGCCGCTGTTGACGATACCAAAGCTGTCAGCCCCGACATCGCCGGCATGGGAAGCGCAATCCAACACTTGCTGATCGGTCAATTTGCTTTGGCCTTCAACAACCGTTTGATAGTGGGAAGATTGCGCGCAAAATTTACAATCTTCCGAGCAGCCTCCGACTTTCGCGGCCACGATGGCGCAAAATCGAACATCCGGGCCCTTGAAGCGAATACGGATCTTATTGGCCCAGTAGAACAGGTCATAGATATCGTCGCCGCTTACCGCCACCAGTTCCCGCGCTTCAGCGCGGGAAATCAGATGGCCATTGAGAATATTTCGGGCGAGCTTGGCAATGTTATCCAGCAAAATAGTGTCCTTTTCAAGAGAATTTACCGCAGCGACGGTACGCGCATAAGCTGATTAAGATTATACGCACCGACCAGGCGTAACTGGTTGCCGTTTGGTGTGTAGACCAGCATGAGACCGTCCCGGCTGTCCAGGACGTTCAGCAGGTCTACCTCCCCGAATCCGGTGGAGGAGGTCAACAGGGAAATGCCGCCGGTGGTATCCAGAACATCAGCGCGGGCTGTATTGGAATTTCCTGGATGAAAAGCCAGCAGTGCTGCCAGTAGCAGGGCGGTAACAGTCAGCAGACCGATGATAGCATGTTGAGATTTCATGTTTCTACTCCACTAATTTTATGTTCTTACGTAAAATGTTTCACGATGCACCAGGCCACGATGGGTGATAGCGGGGCTTATCGCATACGCATCCGTGCCCGCTTGATATCGGCGCTGATGTTGTACGGAGCCAGCCAGCGGGCACCCGGATTGTTATTGGAGGGTGTCATTCTGGCGGTAAGAATGCCGCTGTCCTGATTGTAGACATACACAAATCCGTCCGACCGATCACTGCCGGCAACGGTCAAATAGTGGCCGCCGTGAGTCACTTGCGCCCGGGCCGTCGCGGAGGGCCAGCCGATACGGGCTAAAACGCCGGCCCCCAGCACGGCATTAATGCCCAGCAAGCCGATGATGAGGAGTTTTTTTCCGTTCATGATATTTCTCCTGTAAAGGACCTGAACTTTTTTTGCAAGCACTGCGCTTTGTTTTCCCCGCAGTCAGGCATCGCGCCCGCCCCGACGTTTGCCGCGGCTGGCGCTGCGCATGGCGACAGCTGCCACACCGGCAAAGGAAATAAAGGCAATAAGATAGACCGGAATGTCGCTGCGC
>JAKAZF010000519.1 GCA_021826605.1 Planctomycetota bacterium
GTCGCTGCCATGGCATATGTGTGTGTATATGTCACGTTATGAATCATGCGGCGGGGCGTATCATCCACCTGTGGTGGCAGAAATAGTGCGCCGTATTGGCTGATTATCGGCGCGACACACGCACAGGTTTTGTTGCGGATCGTCAGTTAATGTTAAATCCATAACCACGGACGTTTTGCGGTCGCTCCACATGCCGGGCGAAGGGCAGGGGCATGGAACGCAACGTATTGCCGGCGAAGGTCAAACGGGCGGAACATTGGGGTTCGCGGAGTATCTCGCCGCGGGGCGCGAACGCAGTGGACAATCAGAGCCAGTCGCCGGGAAAGGTCATTGCGTCCCTGTTTCACCTCCAGCAATAAATTGAGATTCACTGCAGTGCACGTCAAGGTTGGGTGTGTCGGCTCTGCAATTCCAGGCGGTTTCGAATTTCCCGCATGGTTACTCCCCGTTCTCTGGCGATTTGGCCGAGCCGTTCACTTTCAGGAGTGGTGGAAGCCAATCCCAGTCGATGCTTTACCTCCGCGATGGAACAATGCAAGGTGGCGGCGGTCCGAACCAGAGTCATGCTGCCGGGGAGGTTGGATCCGGAGCTTGAAAATCCGTTTCTCCCGGATTGAATCATACCGGCGGGCTTTACAGACCGCGTGGAAATCCACCAGAAACTTGTTATCGCCGAAGCGACAATCAGTGCCGTAATTATGGCGCTAAACACTCGTAAACGCTTGCTGGGGCCACCTTGATTAACGCCGACCAGCCAGCGGCGCACGATGCAGACTACCCAATCCCAGTGCAGTGCCAGATGTAGAAGTACAATTGCCACAGCTGCCAGTGCCAACCAGAAGTGCAGGTCGCCCCACTGGTGCCGGCTCATACTCCACAGCGTCCGTACGCGGCCGCTGCGTGGAGGGAGCGTAAAACGCAAAATAATTCCGGTGGCGAGCAATCCCAGCATCACCATTGCTGCCAGGGTGTCGATGATAATATTGACCAGTACTCGCTTCATGGCAACCTCTCTTCCGGAGTCAGTGAAAAGTATTGACGGCCCTTATTGCTATTGGCTTAAGATTGCCGGTCAGTGGTCTGATCGTCCTGCTCTCCGGAGGAAGCGGGAAGACCACCAGGTCGCAACGACGGTCGATGCGGCGGGCAATTCAGTACTTGTTGTGGTTCCTGCCAATAGAATTTCCGGCCCGGCGTTACAGCCAGACCGACTCGTTGCAGTTGATTCCTGCTGGAACAACCTGGAACTCGCGGCGTGTGGTATTGTTTGATCCGCCGCCATTCTCCGGCATCATCAATTGCATTAAGCAGAGCACCCATGTTGGCCAAAAGCACAGAAACTCGCTGATCCGCAAAAAGCTCTTGAAGTGCGGCGTTTTCGAGCAAAACCGTATTGGCCACGTTCGATATCATTGCGGTATGTCCAGTATTGCCAGGTCTTTCCACTTGGGCAACATCAAGCTTGCGCGGGCTTCCGCCTTAGCCACGCCATCCTGCATAATCGCGGCAGGTAAGCGGAACACCTGAGGCTTTCTCGTAATCATCCAGGCCTGCAACGGTGCGGGCATATTCAGCCCCGCCGGCTGGCGAAACGTGATGATTAATTGCGATGCTGCCGCTCGCCCCTGCCGCAACAGGCCGTTGGTCATCGTGCGGCCACGCGGGGACGAAAAGATATCCTCATGCATGATCTCGGGATGTTTCACATAAACCGTGTCGCAATCCGAGACCTGCCGTGCTATGCCTGGAATGTTCAGGGCGAACGGTATTTTCATTGCGTGCGGCCAACTTGGACCGTAAGCAATACCTCCGGGAGCTGGTGGCTTAAACATATCAGACATGGTGATGTTCTCCGCACTGACGATGTTCATGATGTTCATCCCGCTTACACACGTTGGCATGAAGTTCGAGACGCCCCTGCAACCAGTCGGTAACGATCCTTTCAACCGGCTCCGAAGGAGCGCCGGCCAGAACCTGTATTGCATTGCGGCGGCACAGCTCGGCCGCCTGTGCGCCGATTCCTCCGGCTATCAAAACACTGATCCGGTGCGATTGAAGCCAGGCGGGAAGTATTCCCGGTTCATGCGGGGGAGCGGCGAGAATCTCTTTTGACACAATGTTTCCGGTGGTGGCATCGAACTGAAAAAACGCAAACTCGGAACTTCTGCCGAAGTGTGGGAACAGTTGTCCATTCAATACCGGTACCGCAAGTTTCATCGTTGACTCCTTGCCACGGCCTTTTCCTTATACTTGCCGGCCTTTCGGAATGACTTCTGTTGCCCGGCGCGAGCCGTCAACCAGTCCAGCCATGATGCGGCCTGATTGCGCACAACGGAAATTTCCAGCAAAGGGGCGGCGCGATTAAGATGTTCAACATCCTGCCGGAAGCGTGCGAGATCAAATGGGATATAAGGAATCAGATCCATTTTATTCAGAATCAGCAGATCAGCGGATACAACCAGATTCGGATGCTTGGCGGCTTTGTCATCGCCTTCACTGACGCTGAACATGCCGATCTTGCAGTGCTGGCCCAAATTAAAGGAGACCGGGCAGATGAGATTTCCCACGTTTTCAATAATCAGTACATCCAGATCGGCGAGTTTGAGTTTATCCATGGCATGGCGCACCTGATTCGCATCGAGGTGGCACCCGCTTCCGGTGTTGACCTGCACAATATGCCGCGAGTATTTGGCCAGACGATCTCCGTCGCGGCTGGTTGCCGGATCACCGACAATCACGCCGATGTTGATGACGTCCTTGAGTTGCCGAAGCGTGAACTCCAGAAGAGCGGTTTTTCCGGCACCGGGCGCACCGATTAAATCCACGACAAACACGCCGGCGTGTTCAAATACCTCTCGATTCTGCAAAGCCATTTCATCGTTGAGTTTGAGAACATTT
>JAKAZF010000520.1 GCA_021826605.1 Planctomycetota bacterium
CGTCAGCATGATCTGCGGATTGCCTGTAGAACGGACTTTTTCAACAACATTCTTCATTTCCCATGGGGCCATAAACTGCCCTTTTTTAACATTGACCGCTTTACCCGTTTCGCCGGCGGCGAGCAATAAATCAGTCTGGCGGCACAAAAATGCGGGTATCTGAATGATATCCGCGACTTCCGCCACGGCCGTGACCTGAGTGCTTTCGTGAACGTCCGTGGTGATGGGAACGCCAAGTGTCTCTTTTACCTCGCGGAGAATCTTCAGGCCGTGGGCAATTCCATGCCCGCGGAAACTCCCGCTGCTGGAACGATTTGCTTTGTCAAAACTGGCTTTGAAAATGTAAGGAACATCGAGCTTTTTACATATCTCGGCGACAGTTTTTCCAATATGTAACGATATTTCCCGGCTTTCTATCACACAGGGGCCGGCAATCACCAAAAACTGTTTGCCGGGAATCCAGGATACATTGGAAAATTTATATGCGTTCATGGCGGTCCTTTTTTATGCCAACATTACGGGTGGTGAAGATAACCGGTTGGCGCAACACTTGGCAAATGTTCTGCCGTAAATATCAGCAGGAGCCGGGCATCGCTTTCACCATTGCCGGTTGTTACAGTACCCGGCACCAGAGGCATTTGAGATATTGCCCCTCCAGATATTCCGTCATGACCGGATGATCCTGCCCCGGGCCGGTGGTACCCAGAATCTGTAAGCGACGCCGAGCGCTGCGGGCTGCGCCGCGCAGCATGTTCTGGAATTCAGCTATATCCATCAGTCCGCTGCACGAACAGGTGACCAGCATGCCACCGGGCTTCACAACGCCCATCGCCAGTTTGTTAAAATCGAAATAGGACTTGCGACCCTCGGCAAATTCCTCCCGGGCGGCAATCAGCTTCGGAGGATCAAGAACCACGACGTCATATGCCTGGCCGTTGAGCTTCATTTGCCTTAGATATGCAAATCCGTCGGCATGAACACTTTGATATTTTCCCGCGGGTATCCGATTCAAGTGTGCGTTGCGTTTCGCCAGAGCGACGGCATTTTCATCCAGATCCACCGCCGTAATGTGCCTGGCATTGCCAATGGCCGCCGCATATATGCCAAAACCGCCGGAATAACAGCATACATCAAGCATTCGCGCGTCGGTGGTCAATCTGGTCAGCGCCAGGCGGTTGTCCCGCTGATCGCAGAAAAAGCCCGTTTTATGTCCGGCCGCGAGATCGACTTCAAAACGCAGATTGTTTTCCTCCACGACCCCGCGCGTCTGGCCGTCACGAATATCATCCTGGCGCAGCAAGAAGCCTTCGGCACGCTGAATATGTTCATCTGAACGGAATATCACGCGTGTTACCGGCAGTAATTCCAGCAGCGTCTGTTTGATGCGGCCGATGCGCTTGAACATGGCCATGGAAAATATTTCCACCACGGCCGCATCACCGAGCCGGTCCACAATAAGTCCCGGCAGGCCATCGCCCTCCGCATGTGCCACGCGATAAGCATTGGTGGTTGTATCAAGTTTCAGCGTTTGCCGCCGCAGTTTCACCGCCAGCGCCAGGCGCTGTTCCAGAAACGATTCCGTTATTTCCGCTTCATTGAAACTTACCATTCGCAAGGCAATTTGCGATTGCGGATTAAACAAACCGGCTCCGAAAATAACTCCGTCGCGGTCATAAACGGTTACCAGTTCGCCAGCCGAGAGACCATGCGACGTTTTGCCCACCATTTTTTTGAATATCGATGTGCTGAAGACAGCATTACGTAATTGCACCCATCCCAGACCTGGGCGGGGGGTAAATGCTTTCAGCCGGCTGCCTGACGGTGCCGGTGCGGATTCATCGGCTGCGCCGGCGATGATCCTTTGCGCACGTCTTGGATGATGTGAAACATAATGCCGGTTATCACGTCGTTGCATATTTCCGCCTGAACAACACTGTTACCTGCGTAGATTGTACCGTAATGGGGAAATCCTTGGAGCCGGACGCTTTTTTTGCGTCAGCGCAACTTCATACACATGGTGTGGCCCGGTTGTTATTAATGGGGTATGCTTTCCCGCTGCGGCCGGATGAATTCTGCCGGGCATGGCTGGAGGCACGGCAACTCGGCTGGTTCGATGAATGGTACCGTTGCGGTTGGGGAGCAATCTTACGAGAATCCGACTTATTGAGGCGACTATGGTGCGGCTGGGAACTGAATCAGGATTGACTCTATGACCACAAACAGGAAGCAAAACCCGCCGCATGATTCCACCGGGATTACGCCAATGGCAAGTTCCACTGCTATGCCAGGAACCTGGCGAAAATGGGTTATCACGGGTGGGGGGCTTGGATTACTAAAGCCCGCTCCGGGCAGTTGGGGAACTTTGGGGCCGGCGATTGTATTCTGGATGCTGGTTTGGACCAAAGTGGCTGATCCATGGCGTTCCGTGGTGTGTCTGATCGGAGCCATTGTTGCCGGCATTTTAACCGTGCAGCTTTCGCCCTGGGCTATTGAATATTTTGGCCGGGAAGATCCCGGTTCAGTGGTATTGGATGAGTATGCCGGCTATTGGGTTGCATGCGTGTTGATACCATTGCCTGTTCATGCAACAAGCAGCCTATGGCATGCGTGGTTGGCGGCTGCCGGGGTGTACATTCTCTTTCGCCTGTTTGACACGCTGAAACTTCCGCCGTGCCGGCAACTTGAACATCTCCCCGCCGGTTGGGGCATTCTGCTGGATGACATTGCGGCAGGCATTCAGGTTAATGTGGTTTTGCAGATTCTGCTTCGGCTGTGGCATATGTAAATGTGTATTGCTTGATCACAGCAACTGGAGTTGGCGTGGCGCTATCATAGGCGATGCGCAGGCGTCAATGCCGTCAAGTATTGCCGGGCGGGGTTTTGAAATA
>JAKAZF010000521.1:0-537 GCA_021826605.1 Planctomycetota bacterium
TCGGAACGCTCACCATTTTTCTTGACCAGCCCTTTCTGGTCGGCAATTGGATCAACTATCAGAATTATAACGGCATGGTTGAGGCCATTGGTCTAAGATCCACCCGACTGCGGCTTTTTGACGGCAGCGCGGTCTCCATTCCTAATTCCGATATTGTCAATCATGCGGTGCAGAACTTTGCCAATCGCCCTTATATTCGTCGCACCCTCAATATTTCCCTGCCCTATAACACACCTCCCGCTAAAATCCGGGAAGCGGTACAAATTGTGCTCGACCTCTGCCAACGACCGGATTTCAAGCCCCACCTGCATTCACCCCCGCCATCTGATGGCCGTATTCCCCGCGTATTTTTCAGCGATCTTGGTGCGACATCCCTGAATATTGTGGCCTACTACTACTTTTATCCGGGCACGGACTGGTGGGCGTACCTGGATCTCAACCAGCGGTTTAATCTCGCGCTGTTTGAAGCCTATGAAAAAGCGGACATTGAATTTGCCTTTCCCACTCAGACGCTTTATCTCGCTGGCGATGCCAAAC
>JAKAZF010000521.1:547-2888 GCA_021826605.1 Planctomycetota bacterium
CTTTCCATCGAGATGCAGCCCCATTCCGGCGACCACCCAGCGCCTGCGCCGCCCTCGGACGCCCTCTGATCAATGGACGCCACCGGTAGCATCCAATCCCCTGCGGATCTAACGCCGTGCGGGGCCGCGCCGCGGCTTTTTCTGCTGCGGGGTCATGGCAGGACGGTTGGCCAGACGGCGGGCAATACCCTCGTCAATGGCGGAGGCCAGAGCGGCATTGTGTCCCGCCATGTCCGCCGCCACCCCCGCATCGGAAACATCATCCTTCGGCGGCTGAGCGGCACGCAATTCCGCTATTCGATCGCGTATCTCCGCAGCCTTTTCAAATTCCAGGTTGTTGGCCGCCTCCAACATCTCTTCTTCCAGCATACGCACAAGCTCCTGTTGATCGTACTGGCTTTCGGACGCAGCCACCATTTCACGGGCGGTGCGGCGGGCCTGAATGTCGCCATCAATGCCCTGACGAATCGCCTTTTGAATTGTTTGTGGCGTAATGCCGTGGAGCTTGTTATAGGCTTCCTGAATGGTGCGGCGACGGGTGGTTTCATCCATGGCCCGCTGCATGGACGGCGTAACCACATCCGCATACAGAATCACTTCCGCACCGACATTTCTGGCGCATCGCCCGATCATCTGAATCAGCGAAGTTTCGCTGCGTAAAAAACCCTGTTTATCCGCATCCAGAATCGCCACCATGGATACCTCCGGCAGATCCAACCCTTCCCGCAGCAAGTTTACTCCCACCAGACAATCAAAACCGCCTTGCCGCAATTCACGTAGAATTTCCACCCGTTCAAAAGTCTGAATTTCGCTGTGCAGATATTTGCAGCGCAGCCCTGCCTCCGCAAGGTAATGCGACAAATCTTCCGCCAGCCGCTTGGTCAATGTCGTAACCAAAACCCGTTCGCCTCTGGCTGCTCGCAACCGCACCTGTTCCAGTAAATCCTGCACCTGCCCCTGCGCCGGCTTCACCACGATTCCCGGATCGAGCACACCCGTCGGACGAATGATTTGCTCCACCACTTCTCCGCCGGTCAACGCCAGCTCAAATTTTCCCGGCGTGGCCGAGACCATCAGCACCAGATTCCACATCGCTTGAAATTCCTCAAACCGCATGGGCCTGTTGTCCAGTGCCGAAGGGAGCCGGAAGCCATGTTCCACCAGAACCTCCTTGCGATTGCGATCACCGGCGTACATGGCGTTGATTTGCGGAATCGTCACGTGCGATTCATCAATAATCAGAAGATAATCCTTGGGAAAGTAATCCACCAGCGTAAAGGGCTTGCAACCTGGGGGCAAACCCGCAATGTGCCGGGAATAATTTTCAATCCCGCTGCAAAATCCCGTTTCCAACAGCATTTCCATGTCATAGCGGGTCCGGGCCACCAGCCGTTGGGCTTCCAGCAATTTGCCCTCCATACGCAACTCTTTCGTGCGTTGCTCCAGTTCCGCCTTAATATCGCCGACCGCTCGTACCAGCGTCGATGGATCGGCCATGTAGTGTTTCGCCGGATAGATAAACGCCGCTTCTTCCGCCATCAGCTTTTCCCCGCTGACGGGATGAATATGCCAGATGCTTTCTATTTCATCACCGAACATTTCTATTTTCAGCCCGGTGGTTTCATACGCCGGAAACACTTCCAGCACGTCGCCACGCGCCCGAAAGGTGCCCCGTTTAAATTCGATATCATTGCGTTCATATTGCATGTCTATTAAGGCCCGCATCAGCGCTTCCCGGCCCGGTGCCGCCCCTTTTTGCAGACCCAGCACCTTTTTTTTGTACTCCTCCGGCGACCCCAGACCAAAAATGCAGCTCACCGACGCCACGGTTACCACATCCCGGCGACCAATGAGATTGCTCGTGGTGGCAAGGCGCAAGCGGTCCAAATCGTCATTGCGGGCGGCATCTTTTTCAATGTAAATATCGCGCTGCGGGATATACGCTTCCGGCTGATAATAATCGTAATAGCTCACAAAATAATTCACCGCATTATGCGGAAACAGCGCCTTGAATTCATCATACAGCTGGGCCGCCAGAGTTTTGTTATGACTGATGACCAGCGTAGGCACGCCAAGCTGCATCGCCACATGAGCCATGGTAAAGGTCTTACCCGAACCCGTGACCCCCATCAGCACCTGATGACGGCTGCCGCCGCGAAACGCCGCCACGATTTTCTCAATGGCTGCGGGCTGATCGCCCGCGGGCAAAAATGGACTCTCAATTTTTAAACTGCCGGGCAACATTGCACCTCCAGGTCAAACTATATATTTTACTCTACTACCCAACGAAGTGTGTACCGATCCTTCGCCCAAGCCCCCTTGGAGTGCAGCCAACCATACC